>JANYEU010000381.1 GCA_025362915.1 Chitinophagaceae bacterium
GAAGTTGGTAAAATCCTAATCGCAAATCATTTGGGTATTCGCATGGTGCGTGAGGGATTGAAGTGGAAATACTTTTTGTCCCTTCTTAGGGCAAAAAGATTGTAACGGAAAGCCCGACCCGGAGGGGCACGCCCAAATAAAAAACCTCCTGAAAGTTTGCACTCCCAAGAGGTTGATAATATAAATGCAGGAGTACTTTAAAACCTTACTTCACCAATGTACCCACGTTCATGCCTTCTACCACCCTAAGGAAGTTTCCGGGTTGGTTCATATCAAAAACAATGATGGGCATCTTGTTTTCCATGCACAGCGTAAAGGCGGTCATGTCCATCACCTTTAGGTTTTTTTGTATGCACTCATCGTAGGTAAGGTTTTCGTAACGGGTGGCTGTAGGGTCTTTTTCTGGGTCGGCGGTGTAAATGCCATCTACCCTTGTACCCTTCAAAATCACATCCGTTTTCATTTCTATTGCCCTAAGGCTACCTGCGGTGTCGGTGGTAAAGTATGGGTTGCCCGTACCTGCACCAAAAATAACCACACGACCTTTTTCCAAATGCCTCAAAGCCTTACGGCGTATGTACGGTTCGGCCACTTGCTCCATGTGTATTGCACTTTGCAAACGGGTATAAACGCCCTTGCTTTCCAGCATTGCCTGCATGGCCATCGCGTTTATCACGGTGGCAAGCATACCCATATAGTCGCCGTGGGCACGTTCTATACCACTTTCGGCCTCGTTCATGCCACGGTAAATATTACCACCACCAATAACAATGGCTACCTGAACGCCCAAGTCGGTTACCGACTTGATGTCAATTGCATATTGCTCAATAATTTTCGGATTGAAGGGATCGCCATTTCTCTGATTGCCCAATAAGGCCTCGCCCGATAACTTTAATAACACACGTTTGTACTTAGGTAACATTAGCTATTTATTTAGTTAGTCTGCAAATAACCTCATTTTTTGGGGTAGTTCCAAAGGCAATTTGAAATAAGGGGTAATTATAAATGAATTTCTACAGATAAGGAGGGGTGGATTAGTGAGATGGGTTTGAAAAGGAGAGACATAAGGAAATCTTTCTTTCGTCCTATCGTATCCGCAAACCCTTATAGGATTTCAAATCCTATAAGGGTTATTCACCGCAAAACATCCCTCCCAGCCAAATAAACAGATAAGTCGGGTTATAAAAAGAGTACTTTTTACGACAAAAAGGGTTCTTTTTGCGACGAAAAGGGTTCTTTTTGCGACAAAAAGAGTTCTTTTTGCGACAGAAAGGGTTCTTTTTGCGGCAAAAAGAACCCTTTCTTTGGCATCCAAAACCTTGGAAATAGCGTTAATCCTGTCCTTTTTCAATCATAAAAACAATAAACCTTACCTTAATCTACCCGCCTGTTTGCAGCCACATCAATTATCACGTATCAATTATCAATTATTAATACCTTCGCCGCCATTAAAAAAAAAGGAGGCACTCGCCTTCGGCTGATTATACAAAGGATTTATGAGCGATAAATACAAAGATTTTGGCGGACTTAATTTGCCTAAAATAGAGAAAGAAATATTGGCATCGTGGGATGAAAATAGCGCATTCGAGAAAAGTGTTTCGATGAGGGAAGGGGCTGTGCCGTTTGTGTTTTATGAAGGGCCGCCAAGTGCCAACGGTATGCCGGGCATCCACCACGTAATTTCTAGGACTTTGAAGGATTTGGTTTGCCGATACAAGACCATGCAAGGCTTTCAGGTAAAGCGTAAGGGCGGTTGGGATACGCACGGGCTGCCAGTGGAATTGGGGGTGGAAAAGGAATTGGGCATTACAAAAGAAGATATTGGCAAGAAGATTAGTGTGGAGGAATATAACCAAAAATGCCGTGAAGCCGTGTTGCGCTACAAGGATAAATGGGATGATATTACCCGCAAGATGGGCTATTGGGTTGACCTGAATAACCCATACATCACTTTCGAGAATAACTATATAGAAAGTTTGTGGTGGATATTGAGCGAGCTATATAAGAAAGGATTGTTGTACGAAAGTGTAAGCATCCAACCATATAGTCCCGCCGCCGGAACGGGTTTAAGTAGCCACGAACTAAACCAACCGGGCACTTATAAAGATGTGAAGGATACAAGTTGTGTTGCACAATTCAAAGTTACCGGAGGTGGCAATTGGCCAACAATATTTTCAGAGCTAGATCCTGAGAGAGGAGAGGTTTACTTTCTAGCATGGACTACCACACCTTGGACTTTGCCAGCAAATTCTGCTTTGGCAGTTGGAAAGAATATTATTTATGTTGCAGTCAAAACTTTTAATCAATACACTTACAAATCTATTATTGTAGTTCTTGCAAAAAACTTGTTGAACAAACATTTTCCTGAAAAGAATGCCGAACTTAAATTAGAAGATTACAACGATGGTGATAAAAATATACCATTTGAAGTTTTAAAAGAATTTAAAGGAGCAGAATTGTTAGGAATACATTACAAACAGTTGATGCCATATGTAAGTAATGAACTAGAGCTAACTTATAAAGCTTTTGGGGTAATTGAAGGTGATTTTGTAACTACAGAAGATGGAACCGGAATTGTTCATATTGCTCCATCATTCGGTGCAGATGATTATCGTGTTGCCAAAAGCAAAGGGATAGTTGCAATAACAGTAAAGGATGAGAGAGGGAATGATGTTCCTATTGTCGATAAACGTGGACGCTATGTTAATGAAATTACAGACTTTGCTGGTGAGTATGTTAAAGAGCAGTATTTAACTGATTCAGAGAAAGAGTCAGAAAGGCAGAGATTAGGTCTAAAAGAATATTTGAATGTTGATGAACGAATCGCAATTAAATTAAAGAAAGAAAACAAAGTATTTAAAGTAGAAAAATACGAACACAGTTATCCGCATTGTTGGCGTACTGATAAGCCAATATTGTACTATCCATTGGATGCCTGGTTTATCAAAACAACAGATCCCGTTATCAAGCAACGCATGATAGACCTGAATAAGACTATCAACTGGAAACCGAAGAGTACGGGCGAAGGAAGATTTGGTAACTGGCTGGAGAATATGGTGGACTGGAACCTGAGCCGTAGCCGCTTTTGGGGAACGCCATTGCCTATCTGGAAAACAGAAGATGGTAGCGAGCAGAAGATAATAGGAAGTGTTGCGGAATTGAAAGAGGTGATTCAAGCTGCCAATGCATTTTATCTATCCGAAGAAAGGATAAAATTATACGATGCAGATAGGGAGATATTCTTGGGCAAGAAGGCTATAGACAAAGTACTAAGTACCCAACAAGATGTTGAACATGCTATTTGTAGGCTTGATATTGAAGGAAACGTAATTCATTTTCTTTGGGGAAAAGAAGGAGATGTTTCAAATGGTTTCAAACAAGGTTATGGCATTGCAAAAATAGTTGCAAAAAGAAAGACAGAAGGACATGACTCGACTGATATTCTTTACAAGATTGTTGAAACGCTAGTAAATGGTAAAATAAACAGAATATCTGGTCCGGAGCATAATAAAAGAATTGAGCTAGAATTAAATAATTGTATTGCTTTTATCAATGAATACAAAGAGGCAGATAAATATAATTGGCTTTTGACTGGGTTTATGAGGAAAAAGGAAACTGACGAAATTGTAGAGATTTGTGACTCTGACAATCCTACGCAAAATATCCTTACACGTACGGGGGATACTTTGGGAGGAGTTTCGGAAGCAAATATAGATTATATTGTTACGCAACCAATATTCCGGTTCAAAACAGACGATTTGCACAAACCTTTTGTAGATGATATATTTATTATATCCCCTCAAGGGAAAATAATGAAACGTGTTCCGGACTTGATAGACGTTTGGTTTGATAGTGGAGCAATGCCTTATGCACAACAGCATTTTCCTTTTGAGAATAAGGAACTATTTGCCAATAACTATCCTGCGGACTTTATTGCCGAAGGGGTTGACCAAACAAGGGGTTGGTTTTATACACTTCATGCCATTGCGTCCTTAATAAAAGATAGCGTTGTTGATGTCTTGAAAGAGGCTGGCATCCCTTCCGATAAAGTGGATGGCAGGGCTTACAAAGCGGTCGTTTCTAATGGTCTTGTTTTAGACAAGAATGGCAACAAGATGAGTAAGCGTTTGGGTAATGTTGTAAACCCATTCGAGACCATTGAAAAGTATGGTGCCGATGCTACCCGTTGGTATTTGATAACGAATGCTAGTCCTTGGGATAACTTAAAGTTCGATTTGGCAGGCATCCAAGAAGTGCAACGCAAATTCTTTGGTACACTATATAATACCTATCAATTCTTTGCTTTATATGCCAATGTGGATGGTTTTGCATTTAAGGAAACATATATTCCTCTGGTGGAAAGACCAGAGATTGACCGTTGGATATTGTCTTCATTAAATACCTTGATAAAGAAAGTTACAGAGGCAATGGACGATTATGAGCC
>JANYEU010000470.1 GCA_025362915.1 Chitinophagaceae bacterium
GTGGATCCGTTGGACAATACCTAGGTTCCGTTACGATCAATTGATGGATTTAGGTTGGAAGAAGATGATTCCTTTGGCTTTGGTTAATATGGTAGTGACAGGATTTGTTATTTTATTAAAGCAAAATCACTGGCATTTTTAGAAAAATTGTTAGAGCCCTATTTTTTCTGCTTATGTGCAAGGACAAGGAAGGAAAGTATAAAGAGGTCAGAAGTTGGAGGTTGAGAAACCAAAGACTTTTGACCTTTTTTTTGTAAAATGAATCTTTCTACCTGACATAAATATTCAAATCCCTAAACCTTTATAAACTTATCGCTTAACTTATATTATGATTTACAACTTTTGATAGAAACGATAATAAATTATAGAAAGACACCTATAGCTTAACTATAGAAATAAAAGAATCTATATTTGGACAATTTTAACTGCCACTTTTCCAGTTGTAGATTTGAATTTAAATATAGCAATATGATTAATAAAATTACAGTCCAATCTTTTTTTAGTTTTGGAAAACATCAGACAATTGAGTTGAATCACGATACTAATATCTTAGTAGGAATAAATGGAAGTGGAAAATCTAATTTTATAAAAATTATTCAATTTTTATATGAAGGCATTGCCGGTAAAGATGGGTTGCGCAACTTGATAAATAAAAAATGGGGAGGTTTTTCTTCAATGGTTTATTGTGGTGGAGAAGAGGCTAGCGAGGTAATCATAACCTATCATTTTGATAGAAACAAAGTAAAGAATGTTTTTGATGGCGGAGGGCACTTATTTCCCAACGATCCAATTTATGAGGTTCGAATAAATAAGGTTGGGTTATTCAATTATGATGTTTCAGAAAAAGTTTATAACGAAAGTATCAAAAGTGGTCAGTCCCCGTTTATTTATTTAGATGTTGCAAATGGGAAAGGCAAGATTTCTACTAGAACCAATACTAAAATTGGAATCAAGCAAGCAATATTTGATGAAAACGAGTTGGTATTAAAACAGATTTCGGAACCTGAAAACTTCTACCCCCAATTCACTTTGAAAAAAGCCATTGAGGAAATTGTAGTTTATAGTTATTTTGATACTACACTCGATAGTAAAATAAGACAATTATCTCCTTATTATTCTGAACTTAAATTATTGCCAAGTGGTGAGAATCTCACGCACCTTTTAAGTTATTTGAATGGGAATTCTACAAAATATTACGATAAAATAATTTCCCTATTAAAAAAAGTGAACCCATATTTTAGGGAATTGGTTTTCAACCAACCCACTAGCTCAAAAACTTTATTGGCATTAAAGGAACAAAACCTAAATAGGGCAATAACAGTGGATCAAATATCAGATGGTACGTTAAGATTTCTAATCTTATTATCTATTTTGTATAATCCTAATAGAGGTATGTTAATTTGTCTGGATGAGCCAGAAACAGGATTACATCCTGATATGATTCAAACAATTGGTGAAGGAATAAAGGCTGCATCAAAAGATGGTACACAAATGATAATAGCCACCCATTCGCCATTGCTTTTAAATGGGTTTGAACTTGAAGACTTGAAAATATTTGAAAAAGATAAAAACAATCAAACCATCATTTCTAAAAAGACAGAGGAAGATTTTGAAAATTGGGAGGGGGAATTTTTAGTAGGGCAAATGTGGCTTAGAGGAGAACTAGGAGGTGTAAGATGGTGATAATAACTGTTTTTTTTGAAGGAGGAGCTAATCCAACTAGTAATCCAAATGCAGATACGGTAGATAATACAAATGCACTTCGGGAAGCTTTTAATACTTTACTTAATAGCGGCATAGAAAATAAAAACATTAAAATTATAGCTCATCCTGTATATTCTATTAAGGGTGCTGTCAAACGAGGAGGTGCGGGTGGTTTAATGCTACTTGATTTGGATGGAAAAAAGACGCTTAAAAGCAAAAGAATTAGTGACAATGAACTAAATGACATTGAAGATTGTGTATTTTTTATGGTTCAAACGATGGAGGCTTGGATACTTTCTCAACCAGATGTAATTGAGCAATATTTCATAACCACCCACTTGAAAAGAACAACAAATCGCTTATCAGAAGATGAAGCAATCAAAGGAAAACATCCAGAAACAATAATACATCCTGATAATGTATTAAATTCCTTGTTGCAAGGTCATTTTTACTCTATAAAATCAGGAACCAAAAAGAAATTAAAGTACAAGGGAAGTAAATTAAGGCTAGCACCTAGCTTAATTGAAAACCTAGACATTAATACTTTAAAGGAAACCTTCGAGGACGTCAGAGGGCTTCTTTTAAAGGTTGAATCTTTATTTCTTCAAGAAGATGCCCCCAGCTAGTCCCACGCCACTCGCTAAAATCTACAAGGGCTAGCGCACGCATTTTGCGTGTGCATTCGCTAAGGTAGCATTTCATTGTGCCTAAAAATCTACCCACTTTCTAACTGGAATACGCTCATATTGTTTACTTCTTTAAGCCCTAACCTATGTTCCCTATATGCCTATGTCCCTATGTGTTGAAGCTCTTTACTTCTCCATAAATTCCAACAACACAAAAATTTTATCACTCAATCGAACAAATAACTAAAACAAACTAAAAATTGAAGTAAACAGCATATATTCACCAAATAATAAAACTAATTTTATGGCAAAGGTTTCAGAAACAGGACACGCAATAAACGTAGCAAACTTTCAAAAAATTATAGATTCGGTAGTGGGTTATGGAGCAACCTACAACCCTTCAAAAACCATATTGAAGCTGGTAAACCTCAATACGAAAATAGATACCGAAAAAATAAACCTTGCAGCGGTCATCACCAAAAACACCGCCTACAACGATGCGGTAAATGATAGGGTTACAGAATTTGAAGATCTTCGCCCATTATCAACAAGAATAATAAGTGCATTAACTGCCACCGATGCTTCCGATGAAAAAATTAATGATGCAAAAACCTATAACCGTAAAATACAGGGCAAAAGGGCAAAATCCCTTCCAGCCGCTCCAGTTGTCCCCAATCCTCCCGCACCAACTAACATTAGCGTAAGCCAACAATCTTACGATCAATTGGTGCAGCATTTCGACGGATTGGTTTCAGTAGTAAGTACCGAACCCTCCTATACGCCCAACGAAAATGAGTTAAAAGTCACTACGCTTACTACAAAAGGAGCAGATTTGCTTGCATCAAACAATGCAGTAGGCACAGCTTTCACAGGCATCAGCAATGCAAGGATGAAGAGGAACAAAGGTTTATATACCGTCAAGACAGGGTTGGTAGCCATAGCAGAAGGAGTGAAAGGCTATGTAAAATCAATCTACGGTTACGCCAGCCCCGAATACAAACAAATAAGCAAGATCCAATTCACCAAGTAAAAATGTAGAGACGCATTTCAATGCGCCTTAAAAGCACAAAAGGAATTAGAGCTACCTGCAAAGAAATTAGGACATCCCAAAAAGAAATTAGGGCATCCGCAAAAGGAATAATGGTACTCCTGAAAAGAATTGGAACATCCGCAAAAGAAATTAGGCCATCCTGCAAAGAAATAATAGCATTCCAAAAAGAAAATGGAGCAACACAAAAAGGAATTAAAGCATTCCTAAAAGAGATAATGACATCCCTTGGAAAAACACCCTCACTTGTGAAACTGACCGAAGCGTAAAACAGCCACTTACATCCTAAACAAATATATCTAGTGGCGTAATAAACTAAGTAGAAGGTTAAATATTTGGCTTTAGTTTCACTTTGTCCTACTATATTTGCCTCTAAATCGTTCGCAAGTTAAAAAACTAGGGTTATTTAAGGATTATCAATTGTAATTGAACATATTTAGAACAAAAAACGCTTATGCAAGCATTAACAAATAGGGCTAAACAAGTAGATCGTGCACCTTTGAGTTTCATTGAGCAGTTCTATATTTGGAATATTCTCAAAGGCATGGCAATTACTTTTATGCACATGTTCAAGAAGCAACCTACCATCAGTTATCCTGAACAAAAGCGCGAATTCAGCCCTGTTTTCAGGGGATTGCACGTATTAAATAGGGATGAAGAAGGAAGGGAAAATTGTACGGCTTGTGGTTTGTGTGCTGTGGCTTGCCCTGCGGAAGCCATCACCATGGAAGCTGCGGAACGTTTGGAGGGTGAAGAGGATTTGTATCGCGAAGAAAAATATGCCGCCAAGTATGAAATTAATATGCTTCGCTGCATTTTTTGTGGTTTTTGCGAAGATGCCTGCCCTAAGGATGCCATCTATTTGAGCGAAACATTTACCCCGGCTGATTTCAATAGAAAGAATTTCATTTATAAAAAAGATGATTTACTGATTCCTAATCCTAAAACGGATGCACAAGGTTTGGCAAAGGCAAAAGGAATGAATTAGTAATGATTATTAAGGTATAAAATGGCTATCACTCACATCTTATTTTGGTTTTTAACTGCATTGGCATTGGTAAGTGCCTTGATGGTTTTACTAAGCAAAAACCCTGTTTACAGCGTTCTTTGGCTCATTGCGGTATTCTTTGCCATCTCTGGGCACTACATTTTATTGAATGCGCAGTTCTTGGCAATCGTAAATATGATTGTTTATGCAGGTGCCATCATGGTACTTTTCTTATTCGTAATCATGTTAATGAACCTGGATAAGGAAACCGAACCACAGAAAGATATTTGGATGAAGATTGCTGGTGCTGTTTCGGGCGGTTGCCTATTGATGATGTTTGTTGCGTTGGTAAAACAGGCAACAGAAATGACGGGTAAAACGGCTTTATTAAAAACAGGAAGCATTGGGTTGATACAG
>JANYEU010000005.1 GCA_025362915.1 Chitinophagaceae bacterium
AAAAAATATGGAAACAATATTTGACAAAAAAACAAGAGATGGATTAATTGACAGAATTAATTTATTGGATGAAACCAGTACGGCCGAATGGGGCAAAATGAATGTGTATCAGATGGTAAAACATTGTAGGTTTTGGGAACAAATGGTGCAAAGTAATCAAAACATCAAACGGGCTTTCATTGGAAAAATATTTGGTAGGATAGCATTGAAAACAGTATTGAAAGATGACAAACCATTGAGACATAGCACGCCAACGTTACCATTGCTGATGATTAAAGAAACCACTGGCAACCTAGCATCAGAAAAAGCAAAATGGATTGCAAATGTTGAGCAGTATTCCAACTTTTCCAACCCAAACTTTGTACATGTCTTTTTTGGCAAGATGACCAGAGAACAAGTAGGGCAAATGGTATATAAACATATTGACCATCACCTTCGGCAATTTAATGGTTAAGTAATAAACCAACTCACAAATAATTAGGAATATTAATCCCGTTATTATTATTTTAGTCAACTTTTATTAAAATAAAATCAATCACCCTTAAATAAATTATATGAAAAAGATGTTGGTATTGTTAGTTGGAGCCATTCCATTGTTTACCTGTGCACAAACTTCCAGTGCAAAAACACATAAAGATTCAGTAGCCTATTACCAAGGCGAATTGAATAAGTTACGGCATAAAACAACAGATTCTTTAATGAAAACTGACGAATATAAAGCGCTTGCTGATGAACTTAAGCATCAGAAACAAAAGTCGGAGGGGTATTCTGGGATGGTTGTTTACGGAGATATTGCACATACAGACTATGCTAACTTTAATAATAGCATTGTTCAAAATGGATTTAGTGCCATGCAGCCCATGTCTTTCAGGTTTGGGTTTGGCGTAAGTGCCAAGACGCGCAGAACGATGCTTGATTTCTACTTTGCTACCGCAGGGCTCAACAATAAATCTACCAAAGGGGATGAAAACATTAAGTCTTCCTTCTCTAATTTGTTGCAGCTTGATTTGGGTTGCGATTTATTAAAATCCAAGACCTTTAGCTTGTATCCTTATGTAGGGCTTTCGCTTCGTGCCTCAGACTTAAGTTATTCTAAACCCGTTCAAACAAATTCCAGCTATACCAACATTACAAATATTATCAGTAACGACCAATCTACCCATTCCGAATCTTTTAGGGTAGGCTATCAATTCGGAATTGGTTTTGATGCTGCGATAAAAAAACACGGTGAGTGTGGCAAAACAATTCTTTTTACAAAGATTGGAACCAATAGCGCAATGGGTGGCGATGTCTATAAAATTAATGGCATTGAATATAGGCCAGACATAAGGCATGGAGATTGGCTGGTATCCATTGGTTTTAAATTTGCAACCTATAATTAAATAGGTCCTATCGGGCTTGGGTATGTTGCCACCAAATAAGTGTGTTGCTGTTGATGATGTTAGCAAAGTTCATCTGGAACTTGCAGGTGATGGGCATTTATTGGGTAATGCAACTTTTGTTGCCCTTCCTCCAGTCTTCTGACTTGGAAAATGTAGTATGAGTGAGACCTTCCCGTCCCGTTTTGTATAGAAATCTTTTAGGAAATTTGCCTATATAAAAGTAGCTTACTACCCTGTTCTGCTAACATATTATAACCATATATGGTTATTTTGATATAGCTTTGCAACAGATACATTATAAAAATAATTCTCTTTTATGTCTTTGATAAAACACATCCTTTGCGCAGTAGATTACTCCAACACCTCATCGTATGCTTTTGAATATGCCTACGACACAGCCACCGTAAGGGAAGCTTCTTTAACAGTAATTCACGTAGTAAACTCTCATGAGGAAATGTCTTCGGTATCTTTTAAACAGATTGAAGAGGAATTATCCAACTGGGTGGCAGCAAGAAACGTTGATAACATTACCATCAAACAAGATATCCTATTCGGTATCCCTCACGTAGAAATATTGCAGGCAATACAAGATTTGAAACCGGATTTAATAGTATTGGGCAACAAGGGACACACCATTCATGAGCATTTCTTTATTGGGCATGTGGCAGAAAAGGTATTGAATAATACAAACTTACCTGTGTTATTGATTAAGGCACCTGTGGATAAGAAAGATTAGACGCATAGTTTCTTTACCTGCTTTTTACCTTGGCTTTCAGTAGTTCAATAGCTTTTGAAATCCTATTTTGCCGTGTATCTTCTTTTTTTGCATCCAATATCCATTGCGCGTATTCTTTTTGGTGCGTGAAGGATAGGCTATCAAAAAAGGTTCTAACATGTCTTGCGTCCATTGCAGTAGCCAAGTCGTCCGGTACTTGCACAATACGTGGTTCTATATCCTCTTCTATAGATTATGTGTACGGTGTCGCCCGCTTTTTTTCCTAGTTTATCCCGTACAGTCTTGTTCATTATCACCCTTGCCATCCATGGGTGTCAATAATCCCCTGTATTCCACATCGTCTATAACGGCCTTCATCTTCACGCGCTTCTTGCCAAAAGTCTTTTCCACATTAAAGGGCACTTCGCAATAATAGCCGCTACTGTCTGTGTCATTTATCAATATACCATCAAATTCTATTGCCATCTTACCTGTTTATTTGTTCAATGAATTTAGTTATTTATACAAGAAAGTAAATGACTCCTTACCCTGCCATGCCATTCTTCTTTAAGGATAGAAAGAACAATACTATCCCTGCGTCCGCCATTTGCATTGGGTACATTACTTCTCAATATCCCTTCTATTGTGCATCCAATACTCCTCATGGCGGCTACACTGCGGGCATTGTTTTTATCAGCCCTAAATTCTACCCTTTCCATGCCCATTGTTTCAAAAGCAAACTCCAAAAGCAAAAACTTACAGTTCTTATTCAGTCCCGTACCCTGATATTTGGAACCATACCAGGTATAACCCAATTGAAGGGAATTATTGTGGAGCTGAATATCATAAAATCTTGTACTACCAGCATATTCGCCAAACTTCTTATCGTACACAACAAAAGGATAAGCCGTTTTTTGTTCTCTGGATAGGAGGGAAGCTACTATATATTTCTTAAAATTATCTTCTCCCGCCATCGGAAACAAACTAAAAGGCCAGATATTTGGCTCATTAAGTGAGAAATGCAACAAATGGGTACTATTATTGCCCGAAAGCGGCTCTAATTTAGCGCGATTATTCTCTAATACATAGCTTTGGGCGAAATCGAAATTACTTGACATATCTTTTGTGTGTTGATATTAATTGGTAAAAATAAATAGAATAGGTAGTTTTATAAATTGAAAATAGTTTTTTATGTGTGGAATTGTTGGTTACATAGGTCATAGGCAAGCATATCCTGTAATTATTAAGGGATTGAAGCGATTGGAATACAGGGGCTATGATAGTAGTGGGGTGGCACTGATAGATGAGGGTAAACTGAAGGTTTATAAGAAAAAAGGGAAAGTAGCTGAACTGGAAGATGAGGTGGTGGATAAAAACCTAAGCTCGCACATAGGCATCGGACACACGAGATGGGCTACACATGGTGAACCAAGTGACAGAAACGCACATCCGCATGTAAGTAATAGTGGTGAATTTGCGATGATACACAATGGTATCATTGAGAATTATGTACCCATAAAAAACGATTTATTAAAGAAAGGATATACTTTTAAAAGTGATACCGATACCGAAGTACTCCTCAATTTTATTGAAGACATAAAGAAGAACAATAACTCTACTTTAGAGGAAGCTCTTCGTATTGCGCTGAAAAGAATAGTAGGGGCTTACTGTATTTTATTGATAGATCAAAATGACCCGGATACCATTATTGCCGCACGTAAAGGAAGTCCGTTGGTGATTGGTATTGGTAAGGGAGAGCACTTTTTGGCCAGCGATGCTTCTCCTATTATTGAATATACCAAAGAAGTTGTTTATGTAAATGACTATGAGATTGCCATCGTGAAAGCAGATGAGTTGGTATTGAAGAATTTGGGTAATGAAAAGCAAACACCCTTTATTACCAAGCTTGACATGGAATTGGCAGCTATTGAAAAAGGTGGCTACGACCATTTTATGCTGAAAGAGATTAACGAACAGCCAGATACCATTTTCGATTGTTTGCGTGGTAGGTTGATAGCGCATACGGGGCAGATAAACCTTAGTGGTATAGAAAATAATCTTGATATACTCATCAATGCACAACGTATTGTGATGGTGGCTTGTGGTACCAGTTGGCACGCAGGATTGGTGGCAGAATATTTATTTGAGGAATTATGCCGCATACCTGTGGAAGTGGAATATGCCAGTGAGTTTAGGTATCGTAACCCAATCATTAATAAGGGAGATATTATAATTGCTATTTCACAAAGTGGCGAAACGGCTGATACTTTGGTTGCATTGGAGAATGCAAAGGAGAAGGGTGCTTTCATTTTTGGTGTGGTGAATGCAGTAGGTAGTAGCATTGCCCGCTTGAGCAATGCTGGTGCTTACACACATAGTGGTCCGGAGATTGGCGTGGCAAGTACCAAGGCATTTACGGGTCAGTTGGCAGTATTGAGCATGATTGCCTTAAAGATTGCAAAGGCAAAAGGCACCATTACCGATGGCCGTTACATGGAACTGTTGAAAGAACTGGAAGCAATACCCGAAAAGGTAAGGGAAATATTATTGGATACAACCAATATTCAGCGTATTGCGGAGAAATATAAGGACGCAACAGATTTCCTATTCCTTGGGCGGGGTTATAACTTCCCAGTTGCGTTAGAAGGGGCATTGAAACTGAAAGAAGTATCGTATATACATGCAGAAGGGTATCCTGCTGCCGAGATGAAGCACGGACCCATTGCGTTGGTAGATGAAAATTTGCCAGTGGTATTTGTAGCCACCAAGGATAGGTACTATGAAAAGATTGTGAGCAATGTGCAAGAGATAAAAGCAAGGAAAGGAAAAGTGATAGCAGTGGCCACCATGAGCGATACAGTTATCCCTACCATGGCTGATGATACGATGTTTGTACCTGATGCCGATGAAGTTATTGCACCGCTATTAAGTGTGGTACCGTTACAGTTACTAAGTTATTATGTGGGTGTTGCCAAAGGATTTGATGTAGATAAGCCTAGGAATTTGGCGAAGAGTGTTACGGTTGAATAGAAATTATAGTAAATAAGGGCATTAAAAAAGCCGCTTTTGCAAATGCAAAAGCGGCTTTTTTAATGCTAAAAACTAAGTACTGGTAAAACAACAAAATAGTTTAATATTCTGTAATTTATTTTACTTCGTAATTAACAATACTGCTGATTGGTAAACCATTTTCGGTAATCCCTTCTACTATTATACTCCATTTTGAAGATGCAGTTTTGTTGCTGAATACAACTTTTGCATTACCATTTTCCGTTTCTATATCGGGCTTCCAAAATAATGTGGTCAAGTAATTACTCTTCATTAAACTGGCTTTAAAAAACTGGGGAACGTAAAACGATCTCGCTTGATAGTATCCAGTAACTTCTTTGTTTATCATGTCAGGGCTAGCTTGTTGGTTAGCTTCTGGTTTTACTGTAAGATGAATAAAATATACATCTGCCATAGAGTCTCCTACAGATATTACATGCTCGATAACAATTTTAGAAAGAACATTAACTGGTAATGCATAATAATCTAATCTTTCAAATAGATCTTCACGATTATCCACAACCATACGGGGTTTATATTTCTTGGCACCAATGGTAATGCCACCTTTGTCAAAGTCTGTTTGTGCACCATTCATTTTATGTAACAGATAGTTCTCAAGTGTTTCAAAATTTTTCATATCCGATTCGTTCGGTACAAAAACAGAATCTTTATAGCCTGCATCCATTACTGTACTATACCCACTAGTCCGTACTTTCTCTTTTTCACTGGTTACGGTCACGCCTGGAAGTTCATTAACCTCCAATTGACGGGCCTTGTCTAAAGCTGCAACCCGTTGGTTGGCAGCTGCAGAGAATTGTTTAAATGCTGATGCGGTATCTATAACGGGATTCAAATAGTCTACAGGTTTTACTGGGAGCTGATTATTGAACAAATCATCCATGGTAATATAACCTCCTTTTTTACCCTTATTATCTTTTGAAACAACCTTAATGCGACTTGTACCTGTGAAATTAACACCATCTACATAATAATGACCAGAAGAGTCAGACTGTGTAGAAAATAACTTATTGCCCTTAGCTTCGTTGGCAAATAAGGTAATGTTCATGCCACTTAAGGCTTTATCACCAAACTCTCTTCTTACCTTGCCCGAAATACTGATGCCACTTTCTGGTACATACTTTATATTTATGCCTTGTTGTGCTAAACGTAACCAAATAAAGTCTCTCCAACCTTGTGTTAATAGTAGTAAATCCAGCTCCTTCAAACGGTCTTTATTATTTTTATCAAAGTATCTGTTAGCTTGTTCTATTTGCCCTTTAATTTCAGATTGTAAGTATACATAATTGACTATGTTACTGGCAGAAACAGGTACAATAGAACCATCTACTACGGCCATGGATAAATTTGCTTTCAAAGGATGGCCTTCAATATCTAGAGTATTAATATTTACAATAGTGTTTTCTTGCGTAGAATAAGTTTGTTTATTGGTAACTATGGTTGCATTTAAGGGACTCTGCTTCTCTACATAAAACAACCGCTCACTATTGGGATGACCTTTTTCATCAAACAAGGTAATAATTGCAACTCCTTGCGGCAACTTTTCTTTGGGGATGTTAATTGCCATATTTTCACCAGTCAGCCTAATACTATCTTCAAAACATCTTTTACCTGCATGCTTTGCAATAATAGTAAGTAAGGTATTTTGCAGTGAAGCCAGTGTAGCCTTATTCGTTTTAATGATAACTTGCGCATAAGCAGTATCAATATCTTTTAAGGCTACAATAAGACCTTTTGCTAAAGGCAGGTCGATATCGCCATTAATAGGTTTATTGGTATTAGTTGTGAAACCTTTTACATCGTATGTTTCATCAGCAAGTGGGGTTAGTGTAAAGCTTCCAAAACCTAAATTGTTGCTTTTAAAAGAAGTTACCACCTTATTCTTACTATCAACAATATCCCCTTTTACTGAAACGCCTTTGCCAAGAGCATCTTCTGCTTTAAAAGCAACAACACTTTCAACATTAGAAATTAATGAGCCTCCTTCAGGAAAGAAATGTATCGAATAGTTTTCTTTTATATTTCCAGATTTTCCAGAAGTTTTTGATCCATCACTTGATGCTATTTTATTGCCAACCTTTATTGTTCTGTCATAGATAAAGTTATCTCCAAAGTTTTTCATCCAGTTGGTGTATGTTCTAATGTGATAAGTGCCAGCACCAAGACTATCGGGTAGCCTGAAATCACCATTCCCAACACCATTTTCAAGTCTTATTACATTTCTAAATGTAACAGTTGCATCAGGTGCTATTAATTCTACATATAAATTATTACTGGTATAAATAGGGCAATTAGTCTGCCCATTGAGTAGATAAGCCTTAAACCAAATGTCATCCCCCACAACATAGTATTCTCTATCTAGGTGTAGGTATGCCTTCTCAAAAAAAAGCTTCATTTGATTATTTGTAGATTGGGCATTTAGTTGATTCAGATTAAGGGTGATGTACAGCAATGCAACTGTGCAGACAAGTTGTGCAATTTTTTTCATGTGTTACTTAGAGTGAAATGATTAATTGAAAAATTAGTGTGAGAATATAGATGCAAATATTAGCATTAGTTTAAAATAAAAACAACTAATAATCGGTAAATATTTAAAGCAGACGGCTTATGACAGTTGTTAATTTGCGTTAAAGTATTATTGCATCGCAAACGATTGAAAAGTAGCTCATCGGGATGCATAATGGAAATTTGGTCAAAGGATTTTTAATACTTAACATCTATATCTACAAACTAATTGTTGCTGTCATGAAAATAATATTATTTCCTACTTATAAAGGGTTGTGCTTAAAAAGTATACTTCAAAAAAAAATGAAATTGTTTATTATTGGTGTTTAGGTTTTTGAACTTAAAACATATTTACCCTCATTTGTTACCCACGATTTTAGAACATTATATATTTTGCCATGAATACATTGTTGAAAAGTATCTTGATAATTACCTTGGTCGTATTTGTTTTTTCAAGTTGTAGAAAGAAAGCTTTTGATGACTACTATAATAGACCGGACTCCTTAGCAGCTCCAATCTACCAACAATTACAGGCTAAAGGTAACTTTAAAAATTTAATAGCTTGTATAGATAAGGCAGGCTATAAAGATATTTTAGGTGGGGCAGGTTACTGGACTTTTTTTGCACCCAATGATGATGCCTTCAAGCAGTTTTTTATAGATAAAAGTATTACGAGTGTAAATCAAATTGATTCCTCTACGGCGAAGCAGATTGTTAGCTATTGTTTGGTTTATAATGCCTTTCCCAAAGCAAGGCTGGGCGATTACCAATCTAATGCTGGATGGGTGCCAAATCAGGCTTTTAGAAGAAGAACAGCTAATTATTCAGGGTATCAGGATGACACAACTTTTACAGGGCAGAAAGTAAAGGCTTTGGATATTAACCGTAACAGTGCATTTTTTGTTGGGGATAATAACAATAAATATATCCCTTATTTTTTGAGTAACTTCATGATTGCTAGCGGATTAACCGCTGCGGATTATAATTATTTTTATCCCAATACAACTTACAATGGCTTTAATGTAGTAAATGCATCGGTAGTACATGCTGATATTCCTGCTGAGAACGGTTATATCCACGAGATTGATAAAGTTATACTTCCCCTTAAAAATATTGATCAATACATAGCCTCAAAACCTGAGTATAGTGAGTTTAAGAAATTATTTGATAAATACATGCTCTATTTCTCATTAAATGCAGACGCTACTACGCGTTATCATAACATAACTGGATTGAATGACAACATTTATATTAAATACTACAATACTAATTTGGGCTTTCAGCTAAATAACGAAAACTACCAAAAGCAACAGGATAATGATGGACAGACAAATTCTTGGACATTGTTTGTACCAAGAAATGATGTCTTTATTAAATATAGGGATTCTATATTGCTTGAGCATTACAAAAGCTTGGATGTTGTTCCTCAACAAATTATAATCGATTTTTTAAATGCGCACATGTTTGCCAATGTAGTATGGCCTAGTAGGTTCGCCAATACCAATAATGTTCAAGCAGAACCTGCAAGATTTAATTCGGCTACTGATGTAATTGATAAACAAATATTAAGTAACGGTAATTTTTACGGTACAAGTAAGGTGCAAGCTGCCAACGTGTTTACTACTGTGTATGGCAAGCCGTACTTAGATCCTAAATACTTGTTAATGACAAGAGCTTTAGATCAATCACTACGATACAATATTACAATACCATCCCAGAAATATACTGTTTTTATGATTTCTGACGATTTATTGCGAGCTAAAGGGTTTGATTATAACTTTACACAAAGTGCATGGCAGTATACGGCACCCGGTGCTACCAGTGTAACAACTGGTAGTGCTGCTAGTGCTAGATTACAAAGAATTTTAGCAACTCATATTGTACGTACACCTAATGACGAAATGGCTGATCTTTCTGGTGCTGGAATTATAGAAACTATAAATGGAGAGTATATTAAATGGAGTGGTGGTAAATTGGCTTCAGCAGGTACATATAACTACAAAGTAACTGCAGGGCAATCGAAAATTGCTGTAAATGGCAGGGTTTATTATTCCGATAGCTTGCTAGAATATAGTGACACTTTGGTTGGGCTAACCATTAAAAGATTAGCTTCTACGCCCGGATCTCCATTTAGTTATTTTTATCAATTTTTAGCAAACTCTACTCTATATACTCCTGCTACTGGAGATATTAGGGGTGTTAATTTGGGTTCATTTAATACAGTTTTTGTGCCAAATAATGATGCCATACAATCGGCTGTTGATGCCGGATTTTTACCTGCTGATCCAAATGATGGGTCTCCATTATTTATAACAACAGATCCTATACAACAACAAATGGTAGCTGATTTTATTAAGTATCATATTATTGATAAGACTACCATGGTACCTGATGGAAGAAAAAATACTGGTCAGTATCCTACATTATATAGGGATATTTCTGGTGCTGTTGGGCAAATAAATGTATTCGTTAATTCTCCTGGCGTGATGAGACTAATGGATCAGGCAACACCTAGTGATACTGCAAATGTTGTAATTCCTAAAAGCAATAACCTTGCTAATAGATGCGTTATTCATTTAATAGATAACTATTTACATTACTAGCCTCAACCAACTAATTAACAGACTAAGGGTATGAAAAATTTATATAAATACAGGTTGATCGCATTTTCGGCTTTTGCACTATTAGGCAGCATTAGTGCATTAGGGCAAGAAACAAAAGTAATTGTAAGAGGAACTATTACTGATAAAAAAGATAACTCCCCAATTGCACATGTATCTATCACTGAGTTGGATGCAGACGGACGTGTTGTAAGAGGAGTAAATAGTGATATTGATGGTAATTATGCGCTAAAAATAACTAATACAAAGGACAAGATCAGCTTTGCCTATATTGGTTATAAAACCACTAATGTGGACATTAAAGGTAAAACAACAATTAATATAAAACTAGAGCAAGGGGATGGGGATCAGAATGAGGTTATTGTAGTATCAGGTCCTAAAACTAGTAATGGCAACTTGAACATTGCTGATAGAGACCTAACAACGGCATCTTCAAAAATAAATGCAAAAGATTTAGAAGAACTGGGTTCTGCAACTATTGACCAAGCATTACAAGGTCGTATGGCTGGGGTGGATATTACTGCCTCATCTGGTGATCCGGGAGCTCCATTATCGATTAAAATTAGGGGAACCTCGTCTATTAATGCGGGAACTAATCCCTTGATTGTTGTTGATGGATTACCTTATGAAACACAAATCCCTTCAGATTTTAACTTCGGGACTGCAGATGATCAAGGTTACGCCCAGTTATTAAACATTGCACCATCAGATATTAAAGAAATTGTAGTACTTAAAGATGCTGCTGCAACAGCTATGTGGGGTGCAAAAGGTGCTAGTGGTGTTTTATTAATCACTACAAAAAGAGGAACTGTTGGTAGTCCAGTATTAACTTATACAGCTAGAGAAATTCTATCTAAACAACCTCGATCTGTTCCATTACTGAATGGTAACCAATACTCCAATCTCATTCCAGAAGAGTTTATGAATAAAAATGGGGTTCCTTTAAATACTTTGACTGTAAAGGAATTTGCGTATGATAAAAATGATCCTTATAACTACTATAACTATAGTCAAAATACCGATTGGTTGGGTGCAATTACTCAAATAGGACTTACTCATGACCATAATTTATCAATGACCGGTGGTGGTGAAAAAGCTAGATATTTTGCATCTTTAGGATATCTTAATCAATCTGGCACAACCATTGGGACAAATCTTAGTCGGATTACTACTCGTGTGAACTTAGATTATATAGTTTCAGACAGAATAAAATTTAGAGCTGATTTTTCATACGCATATTCTGATAACCCAAGAAATTATACAATTGATATAAGAAACGAAGCAATGACAAAAATGCCTAATATGAGCATTTATGAGTACAATGAACAAGGGATAAAAACACCTAACTATTTTTCTCCTGCATCAAACATTCAAGGACAATATCCTGGTTCATATAACCCTGTTGCCATGGCCAATACTGCCACTAACCGTATTCTTGGTAATCGTATTACGCCTACTTTTAATGTTCAGTATGACATAATTCCAAAAGTGTTGATAGCTACAGAGGATGTGCGGTTTGATATAAATAACACAAAAAATAAGACATTTTTACCCCAGATAGCTACTGGAAGGCCTAGTACTGAAACTGTAGTAAACAGAGCATATGATGGTGACGTGGATGCATTTAATGTGCAAACAAAAACTAATTTGGTATTTACACCTCATTTGACAAAGTACCATACTTTATCTTCTGTATTGTCTATTCAAACTTCCGATAATAGGACACTTTCTAATCAAGCATCTACTTCAAATACTGCTTCGTCCTTACTACAGGATGCATCTTCTCCTTCAAGAACTATTAATACTGATTTAGGGATTGCTGCTGGGTTTTCACAAACAAGAACAGTCGGAGCTTTGGTAAATGCACAGTATGGTTATCGTGGGAGATATATCATAAATGTTGGGTTACGTGGAGACGGAAATTCAAGGTTTGGTCCTGGTAATAGATATGGTCTATTTCCATCAATATCTACGCGGTGGAGAGTTTCTGGGGAGCGGTTTATGGAAAAACTCACATTTCTTAATGACCTCAGCATTCGTGCGAGCTATGGATTGGCAGGAAATCCACCGAGAACTGACTACAGCTTTTACAACCAATACAGCAACTTTGGGTGGACTTATCAAGGACAAAGTGGAGTTTATCCTTCTTCTATGGAATTGACGAATTTGAAATATGAAGTAATTAATGGTAAAAATTTAGGACTTAACCTCATATTTCTTAAAAACAAAGTTAATGTTGACTTTGAAATGTACAACAACACCACTAGGGATCTATTGTTTTATGGTTTAAAAGTACCTACATTTAATGGATATAATTCGGTTGATATTAACGGTGGTACATTAGATAATCGTGGTTGGGAATTGAATGTTTTGTCCAGTATTGTTAAAAAGACAACTTGGACTTTAGACTTTAACTTTAACGTTTCTCATAATGAAAATGTATTGCGCGAAATTTCACCATTTTTTGCAAATAAAAATGGTGATGTCACAACTAACGGTAATTACTTAACCCTACTGCAAATAAATAATCCATTTGGGTCTATATATGGCTACAGATATAAAGGTGTATATGCAGATGCAGCTTCAACTATTGCTACAGATGCAAAGGGCAAGTCAATAGTTGGCCCTAATGGTCAAGCAGTTTATATGCGCTTTAACTATCCTAAAACCGACTATCTATTTCAACCTGGAGATGCGAAATATGAGGATATAAATCACGATGGGAATATTGATTATAAAGATGTAGTTTATTTAGGAAATAGCAATCCCGCTTTTACAGGAGGATTTGGTTTCACAGCATCATATAAAAAGAATTGGAAAATTGCTGCTTTTTTCAACTATAGATCTGGCTATAAAGTTGTAAACGGAACCAAAATAACAACAACCAATATGTACGGCTTTAATAACCAAAGTACAGCAGTTTTAAGGAGATGGAGAAAACCTGGTGACGTTACTGATATACCAAGAGCGTTATATAATTCTGGTTATAATTGGCTGGGTAGTGATAGATATGTAGAAGATGCTTCCTTCTTGCGTTTCCGTTCACTTACTGTTCGGTATAATATGACGGGGGATATATTGAAACGATTAAAGATTCGTAATTTAAGTACTTACTTAACTGCAGAAAATCTAATGACATTTACAAAATATACTGGTCAGGATCCGGAAGTGGCTCCTAGGGGTATTTCTGGTCCATTTACTGTAGTAACAGATAATAGTACAACGCCCCCTGTATTTACTTTAACTCTTGGATTAACTGCATCGTTCTAAAATTATAAATAAACTCATAGAGATGAAGTCTAGATTAATTATAAATATTTTTTCCTTTTCACTACTTGTTATTGGAAGCACATCTTGCAATAAATACTTGGAATTAAAACCACAAGATGGTTTAATAAGACAAGAATTTTGGCAAACAAAAGAACAAGTTCAAGCTGCCGTATTTGGTTGTTATGCATCTTTATTGGCAAGTCCAACTGGTAATAAACCATTAAGTGAAACTTTGTTTTTATGGGGGGAATTAAGAGCTGATATGCTTGCGCCAGGTATTGCTATAACATCAGATGAAAATGATGTTATCAACGTAAATACGCTAGCAACCAATACCGTTACTAATTGGGCTGGAGTTTATCAGGTCATTAATTATTGTAATACTGTAATAGATTTTGCGCCAGGTGTTTTAGCTTATGATAATACTTTTACAAAGAATCAATTGAATCAATATTTAGCTGAAGTAAAAGCTTTACGTGCTATGATGTATTTCACTCTTGTTAAGAGTTTTAGAGATGTACCATTAAAATTAAAATCGACCTCAAGTGATCAGGATTTACTGTTATTGCCAAAAACTTCTGGAGATACTGTATTACAACAAGTTTTATCTGATTTAAAATTTGCTGATAGTAATGCGGTGTTTACCTATGGAAATACAATTACTGATAAAGGTAGAGTTAATAAATTTACTGTAAAGGCACTTCTTGCCGATGTATATTTATGGATGGATAAATATGCTGAATGTGACGATGCCTGTAACTTTATTATCAACTCTAGAAAATATGGGTTAGTATTTGGAAGTAATACTACAGTGTTTGATAATGTATACTATAAAGGTAATTCAGCAGAAGGAATCTTTGAGTTTCAGTTTGATCAGCAAAGGCTAAATAGTTTCTACAGTATGCTCTCTACCACTAAGCCTAGATTTTTGGCTTCAACCAATGTTATGGATCAGGTATTTACGATAGATTTTCAGGATTCAAAGAATTTTGACATTAGAGGGCAAGGAGAATCTGTTAGAACAAGTGACAACGCAATTTGGAAATATATTGGCGTGGATTATAACACAGCCAGAACAATAGATGCTTCTTATGCTCATTGGTTTGCTTATAGAATTGCAGACATTTATTTAATGAAAGCAGAGGCATTAAATCAAATGGGAGGGAGAGGGTTGGAAGCATTGTCTTATATCACATTTATAAGAGATAGAGCTAACGCATTGGATGCAACAGACCTAAAGCCTGATCCAGGGGATAGAAATGCAATGACTGATTTCATTTTAGCTGAAAGAGCTCGAGAATTTGCATTTGAAGGTAAAAGATGGTATGATATTCTTAGAAATGCCAAACGAAATAATTATGAAAGATTAGATATTTTGCTTAATATGGTTTCAAAGACTGTACCTGCAAATAAGCAAATTTCAGCAATCAATAAGTATAAAGATCCAGCTCATAATAGTCATTATTTCCCCATTTATTTGTATGAATTACAGTCTGATCCTAATCTCATACAAAACCCATTTTATCAATAAATAATTTAATAATTTTTCATATGAAAACGAATATTTGGTTTACAATTTTCATTCTTTTCTGTAGCATTTTTAGTATATCAATATTTACGGGATGTAAAAAACAACCACCTGTTTATAATACGACTAGTGATGTAAATATTGTTGACTACTTGCGAGGCTACCCTAATCAGTTTTCGGAATTTGTTAAGATTTTAGATCGCACTAATATTAGCCCTTTCTTAAATGCCTATGGGGTTTATACATGTTTTGCGCCAACAAATGCTGCATTTCAATTATACTTAAAAAAGATAGGTAAAACTTCTACAGATGAATTGGATACTGCTACATTGGCTAACATTTGCAAGTTACATTTAATAGCAGATACTATTACAACCGGAACATTTACTGACGGCAAGTTGCCCTCTCCAACAATGTATGGTCAATATTTGATAACTGGTGTAACTGATTATGGTGCTACATTAGTAAATAGACAAGCTATTTTAACTCAACCAAATATCTTAACTGGAAATGGATACATTCACGTAATAGACCATGTTTTAGAACCAGCTAATTTAACCATTGCTAAAACTATTGAAAACAACAATAATTACTCGATTTTTACTCAGGTACTAAAAGCCACTGGTTTTTATGATACGCTGAATATTAATAACAACCCAGATACTACGCGTAAATTTTTAACTTGTTTTGCTGAACCAGATTCAATTTTAGCTAAACAAAATATTTTCTCTTACGCAGACATGCTAAAGAGATTCAATACTACAGGAAATACAAAAAATAAATATGATAGCCTGTATTTGTATACAGCCTATCATATTTTGCCGGCACTTAAATATGTAGCAGACATTGTTTCAGCACAATCACATCTAACGCTTGCACCGCAGTCAGTTATTACCGTATCGTTAAGTGGTCAGACAGTACTACTTAATCAAATAACTTTTAATGGAGTTTTTGAACCTGGCATTCCAATAAATAGAACTTTTAGCGACATTACTTGCACAAATGGAGTCCTTCATACTTTATCTAATCAATTGCTTTTAAAGGCAAGAAAGCCATATAGGGTTGATTTTGATCCTGGCGATCAGCCTGAAATTAGAAAACTTACTTCTATTTATCGTAGGGCAGGTAAGTCACAATCGTTTAGCTACGGTCAGTTGCAGGATGTTAACTGGCAGCAAACAAAAGCTACTGTTACCTATTATGTTGATGCTAGCACTTCAGCTAATAATTATTGGTGGGATGATGGTTTTTCATTCAATTTGCGAACAAATTTTAATAATTGGATAGAATTTAAAACCCCTTTAATTGTACAAGGATGGTACTATGTGTGGTGTAATTTTAGAAGAGCTAGCATGGGACAATATACACAGGTATCTGTTGATGACTCGATACTTCCTAGACTTTGCGATTTCGCTTCAAGCCGCCCTTCTGGTACTCCGGCTAGTTTACTATCAGTAAACTATAAAATATACACAATTAATCAAACGCAAAAAACAAATTATGGTATTAACGTTGGGTTAGTTTATATTTCTACTACTGATAGGCATAAAATAAGGTTGACTTGTGTTAAAGATCAAGGGACAGGAAGTGGGAATACTGTAACTCTTGATTTTATTCAATTTATTCCTCAGTTTGATGATTCTCAGATTTTGCCACTTTATGGGCGGGATGGTTCTCTAAAGCCAGTGTTCTAGTGAATAGATTTTTAAATTGATTGTTTATTTTTAAAGTAAAGGATGATGTGTAAAAAAAGATATAGTTTGTGCTTATTGTTGCTTATAGCCGCTGGCTATATAGTAGGGTGCAACAAAAAATGGGACAACCACAACGCAATAACAGATCCTTCAATTTCTAATAATTTGTATCAGGCTATAAAGAAAAATGACAACTTGACTAAGTTTAGTGATTTGTTGGTAAAGAGCGGGTATGATAAAATTATAGCTGCTTCCAAGTCTTATACTGTTTGGGCACCTACAAATCTTGCTTTAGCATCGTTAGATCCAGCTATAGTAAATGATTCTGCAAAACTGAAGGCTTTTGTTGGCAATCATATCGCTAACTTGACTTACCCGACAGGTGGGGTTGACCAACGTGTGCCAATGCTTAACGGTAAGTATAATCTTTTTGAAGGAAGTAAATTTGATTCTGCAAATATTGTTAGTGCTAACAATTACGCTATAAACGGGGTTTATCATGTAATTGATAAGTTTATACCCCGTAGAGATAATTGTTGGGAATTTGTAAATAACACTACTGATTATCCATTGTTTAAGACAGCATTGACAAACTTAAACTACACCTTTTTTGATTCTACAAAAGCTACTCAAATTGCTACAGACCGATTGACCGGGAATCCTGTTTGGGATTCAACCAATGCTATATTTATTCGTAATTCTTTCTTGGATAAGGTGCAAAATATCTCTGACGAAAGCAATGAGTACACATTAATTGTGTTAACTGATGGCGCTTTTACCCATGAATATAATAAGTTGAGTCCTTGGTTTGCTACAAATAACCCTGATAGTACTATGTCTTTAGCATCCTATTCCTTAATAAAAGACTTGGCGATTAAAGGATCTTATACTGCCGCCCAATTACCTGATACATTGTTGTCATCTTTTGGTGTAAAAATTCCCATAGATAAATCTAAAATTATCGCATCATACAAAACAAGCAATGGCTATGTACATGTAATGAGCCAAGTTGATTTTAACCTAACAGATAAGTTTCCTCCAATTATTATTCAAGGAGAAAATCCTACTTCTTTTGCAACTACTGATAGAGGATTCTATACCTATTATAGAGAAGGGACTAATCCTAATACAGGGCTTGTTTTTTATGATATTCTTATGCAGAACTATGGCTATTCAAACTATTATATTAAATACATACTAAATGCAATTCCAGCGATGAGATATAATGCATCTTGGGTGGCTATAAATGACGTGCAGAAAACACCTCTTTGGACGCAAAGGTTAGCTATTGGTAATCTTCAAGATACAACATTACCTGCGCAAATAGTTGCATACAAAAATTATAATGAAGTGGCTCTTGGTAAATTTGAAGTACTCTCTTATCGCAGTAAGTTTAGTTTATATGTCATTGGACCATCTGGTTCGAGTACTACTGGTGGGAACAACTCAATTTCTTTGGATTACATAAAATTGACACCTGCTTTCTAATGTTTTTACAACAACTTATTATAGTCGTTTTATAATTCTGAATTCACTATACAAATGCGAGAAAATATATTTATACGCTGTTTAATTGTAAGTACTGCCTTATTGGTTGTTACATCGATAATTGCACAAAAACGAAAATCTACTACCACAGATCCTTTTAAAGTTGCTGCTCCCAAAAAGGATTCAATAAGAAAACCTACGGCAAACAATGATGCACCAAGTGGTCAGAAACTTGATTTGGGTACAAATAAAAATATTACGGGTTCGAAAGCAACAGGTGTAATTAAAGACGCCGTGACCGGTAAACCTTTGGCTGCTATTAACGTATCAATACCAGATTTTTCAGCCGCATTAACTGATGATAGTGGTAAGTATACTATCAAAGTACCGGACTATGATGTAACCTTGTTTGTTAGTGGCGAAGGTTTTCAATCTAAAGAAATACCCTTAAGGGGTGAGTCCGTTGCTAATGCTTCTTTATATGAAGAAGCATATAACTCAATCTATGATGTTGCTATTTTACCTTTTGGAAATAAACCCAAAAATCAAACTGTAAACGCTGTTGCAACTGTAAGCACTGGTGACAATTGGGCTAGAAATAATGAGACTGCAGATGGATATTTAGAAGGTAAGGTTGCTGGACTTAATTCAACCATGCGTTCTGGTACACCGAATGTGGGAGCATATTTAAACATTAGAGGCTATAATTCTTTGCACGCTTCAAATCAACCTTTAGTTATAGTAGATGGGATGATTTATGACTATACCGACTATGGTACTTCACTCATATCCAAGCATTACACCAATGCATTTGCTGATATTGATATGAGAGATATTGAAAATATTACTGTTATTAAAGATGGTTCAACCACTTATGGCACAAAGGGAGCTAATGGTGTAATAATAATTACTACTGGCCACGCTAAGCAGCTTGCAACACACATTGACGCTGGAATTTATACTGGAGTTAATTTTTCTCCAAAACAATTACCTGTTATGAATGCTAGTGATTATCGCACCTACTTAACTGAAGTACTGAAATCTCGTGGATGGTCTAATGCACAAATATTGACGCAACCTTATATTAGCGATGATACTAGTTCCGCTAATCCTAATTATTATAGATATCATAATCAAACTAATTGGCAGGATGAAGTATTGCAAAATAATACCAATAGTAACTATTATTTGAAAGTTTCTGGTGGCGATAATATTGCCAAATATGTGTTATCGATGGGCTATTTAACTAATCCCAGCATAACAAAGGGTTCTAACCTCAAGAAATATAATGTCAGATTGAATGCTGATTTTAATATAATTAGACGTTTAACCGCTACATCTAGCTTTACGTTTAGTTTTTCTGAGCAAAGCTTAAGGGATCAGGGAATGGCTACAAAAACAAATCCAATATACTTGGCGTTGACTAAAGCTCCCTTTATGAATAAAAACGTAGTGGCGGATAACGGCTTAATATCTCCAAACCTAGCCGATACTGATACTTTGGGCGTTGGTAATCCTTCTGCTGTTGTTCAAAACATGGTTGGTGTAAGCAGAGTATATAGGTTTTATGGATCTATTGCTTTGAAATATACGTTAAATAAATATTTAAGTATTGGTAGTTTACTTGGAACAACTGTGGATGAAGTACGTGAGCAATATTTTATTCCCAGAAAAGGGGTTTCTAATGATACCACCAGTAATGCTATTTTGGATAGTCGTTTAGGTGGTCAAGCTAAAAGGATTTATAGTTTGTATAACGATACTTATTTGGATTATACAAGAAGCTTCAATAGAATTCATGTTTTGACGGCTAGAGCTGGAGTAAGAACTTTAGATAGCAAAAGTGAACAGGACTTCGCAACTGGTGCTAATTCTGCCACTGATGACTTTATTAGCGTTGGTACAGGTTCAAACCTTTTGAGGAAAGTGGGGGGGGCAATTGGAAAATATGGGTGGAGTAATACTTATTTGGGGGCAGATTATGCACTTGAAAATAAATATTTTTTAGCCTTTAATTTGGCTATAGATGGTTCTTCAAGATTTGGTACAAACATACATAATGCATTAAAGATTGGATCTAACTGCTTTGCAGTGATGCCATCTATAGGGGCTTCTTGGTTGGTGACATCAGAAAGATTCATGTCAGGGTTTAAATTTATTGATGTCCTCAAATTAAGGGCAACTGTTAGTGAAACGGGTAATGATGATATTGGTAATTACACAGCAAAACAATCCTATATTTCTCAAAATTTATTAGGGATGCAAGGCTTGGTAAGGGGGAATGTTGCTAATCCTGCTCTGCAATGGGAAACCAATAAAAAATATAACTTTGGGTTAGATCTGGCAATATTAAACGAAAGGGTAAGTGTTAGCATTGATGTATTTCATAATAAGACTAAAAATATGCTTGCTTTTGAGCCATTGCCTGTTGCCTCAGGGTTCAATTACGCAATTACTAATACAGGATCAATGAAAACTGATGGTTTTGATTTAAGTATTAATACAAGGATTATTAATAAAAAATTAGTAAAATGGGATATTGGATTGAATCTTTCAGCTTATAGAAATAGAATTACTGCATTACCAGATAATCAAGCAATTACAAATTATGGCGGAGCCACTATACAAACTGTTGTTGGTGCACCAGCTGGTAGTTTCTTTGGATATAAAACAAACGGTATTTATAAATCTGATGCAGAAGCTGCTACTGATGGGTTCACAAAACTTCAAAGCGATGGGACGTATGCCGCTTACAAAGGTGGTGATGTTCGGTTTGTTGACCTAAATGGTGATAAAACTATTGACGAAAAAGACCGACAATTCATTGGAAATCCAACACCAAATTATATTGGAGGAGTAACCAGCCAAATAGTTTACAAACGTTTCACATTGGATGCAATGTTTACTTTTAGTCAAGGAAACAAAGTTTATAATGGAGTGCGTGCAGTATTGGAAGCGCAATCAACAACAGAGAATCAGTTACAGAGTGTATTAAACAGATGGAGGGTACCAGGTCAAGTTACTAATACCCCAAGAATTAGTTATGGTGATCCAATGGGTAATAGTAGTTTTTCAGACAGATGGATTGAAGACGGATCTTTTTTACGTTTAAAAACAATTACTGCTAGTTATCAACTACCGATAAGGCCTAGTAATGCAATACGGTATATTACTTTGTATGTAACAGGCAATAATTTAGTAACTTTCACAAAATATCTTGGTTTTGATCCAGAGTCTTACTCTGCTGAGTCTGTTTTGGCTCGTGGTGTGGATGTAGGGCTTGAGCCACAGTTTAAATCTATTATTACGGGATTGCGAATTGGTTTATAATTTAGCTAAAAGTTTTAATGAAGTTTATGAAATTCATATTAAAAAAATCTGTAAAAAAAATATCAGCTTTGGTTATACTCTGCTGTGTTTTCTCTGTTTCTTGCAATAAAATATTGAATAAAGATCCTGAAACATCTTTAGATGGTAAGCAAGTTTACCGAAATGTTTTTGATGCCGATGCAGCTGTGTTGGGTGTGTATGGTAAGTTTGTGAAACTTGCAAAACAATATGTGGTTTTAAATGAACTACGTGCAGATTTGATGGAGGTTACTGATAATGCTGACAAAGATTTACGCGAAGTAAATACGCACAGCACTACTCAAACTAATCCATACGCCGATCCAAAGGCATTTTATTCTTTAATAAATGATTGTAACGATGTTTTGAAGAACTTCAACATTATGTTGAAAGATAACAAATTTAAGTTGTCTGAATATCAGCAACGTTATTCTGATATTGGCTGTATTCGTTCGTGGTTATATCTTCAATTGGGAATACAATATGGAACAGTACCGTATGTTACTGATGCTTTAGAAAATATAAATGCAGTAAGAGATACTAGCAATTATCCTTTATTGCCTTTTAAGCAGTTGCTAGATTCTCTTATCACTTTTACTACAGCTCTACCTTATCAATTACCCTATGCTCCAAGTTCTTCGTTAATTACAACTGTCGATAATACAACCACCAATAGTTTCTTTATCGAAAAAAATGGCTTATTAGGTGATTTGAATTTATGGCGCGGTAACTATACAACTGCTGCAACTTACTACAGGGCTTTAATGGAAGGGTCAGGTTATTTTTTGCCACCTGCCACCGACCGGTTCTATAATAATTTTAAGGTTAAATATGCCGAAGTGGCAACAAACAGTGATTTGTCTGTTGGTTATATCAGGTACAAGGAAAATGATATTAATTCTATAGTTGATAATAACTCACAAGGCTGGCGCTCCATGTTTGCAAGAGGCAAGGATGATCTTTGGAATACAGAGATGATATGGGTTTTACCATTTAGTTCAAATTTTTCTCCAGTTGACCCTTTCATTGAACTTTTCTCAAATAATGGTGGTAAATACTTAGTTAAACCATCCAAACAAGCAATGGATAATTGGAATTCACAAGTACAGACTAATAAATTTCCTTATGATGCACGTGGTGGGATGACTTGGAGAACTATTAATGGGCAGCCTGTAATTATGAAGTATTTGTATAACTACTTAAGTGAAGGTACACTTTTGCCAATTAGCATTTTGCAAAAAAATGGTCAATGGTTTTTAAATAGGGCTGCAGCTGTTCATTTGCACTTTGCAGAAGCTGCTAACCGTGATGGATGGAAAAAGTTGGCTTATGCATTTGTTAATAAAGGTATTAGTAATACTTTCGATACTGCAGGTGCAACAGATGTAACAAATCTTGAAAACACATTAAGCTATCCGGCACCGTATAATTTTGATGCACGTAATGGTGAAGTTCCAAGGTATAGAAGTGATTGGTATAGAAATGCAGGCATAAGGGGAAGGGCTGCATTGGTTTCTACGCTTGCAACTGATAGTTTGAGTACCATTGATATGGAAAACTCAATTATCAATGAAGGTGCATTGGAGTTGGCGTATGAAGGCTATCGTTGGTCAGATCTATTGCGTATTGCCCTAAGACGTGATGATCCAAGTTTTATTGCAGATAAAGTGTATAACAAGCTATTAAAAGACGGCAATCCTGCCGCTGCTACCGTTAGGGCAAAGCTGATGAACAGAGAATATTACCTGCCTTTCAAATGGTAAATGATAAGAAATAATAGAATTAATATTTAAGGCAATCGTTTATAAAATGATTGCCTTTTTTGTGTAATTACTTTGAATAATAGTAAACCTTCCTCTAGTAAGCATGTCGGATTGGATTAATTTAAACATAAATATTTCAAGTATGAATAAAAGAGTTTTTACGGGCTTTCTGATGACCGCACTGGTATTAGGGACAGTTTCTAAAAGCAAGTTGCTGGCACAAACAACAAATTATAAATTTGATTTTGGTGATGGTAAACTGGCTAAAGGATACACCCAGGTGTTTGCTGCTGATGTATATTCCAGTAGTAAGGGTTATGGATTCGATTTGGGAAGTACGGTAACATCTGTTGATAGGAAGGGAAAAGACCCGTTAAAGTCTGATTTAATTACCAGTGATAAACCTTTTTATTTTTCGGTATTTGAACCAGAAGGCAATTATAAGGTCACCATTACTTTCGGCGATTTGAACGAAGCTACTTCTACCACTGTTAAGGCAGAGTCCCGTAGGTTAATGCTGGAAAATATTGTTACCAAACCAGGAGAGTTTATTACAAAAACCTTTACTGTAAATAGAAAAGAGCGACAAATTAATGCTTCCCAAATAGTAAAACTAAAGGATAGGGAACTAACCAAGTTGGATTGGGATGACAAGCTCACTTTTGAATTTAATAATACCAAACCGTCCATCGTTGCCATGGAAATTACTAAGGTTACGGATGCAATCACTGTTTACCTGTGTGGTAATTCTACGGTGGTCAATCAGGATGATGAACCTTGGGCTTCGTGGGGGCAAATGATTCCTAACTTCTTTAATGCTGGCGTATCTATTGCCAACCATGCAGAATCTGGGTTGACGCTTGGTAGTTTTATGGGTAGTAAACGTTTGGAAAAGATAATGAGCGTTATCAAGCCTGGCGATTATTTGTTTGTAGAATTTGGGCATAATGACCAAAAGGAAAAAGGACCTAATGATGGCGCTTGGAAATCTTATACTGAGCGACTGAAATTCTTTATCAGCGAAGCAAAAAGGAAGGGCGCAATTCCTGTGATAGTAACTTCTACCGCGCGCAGATCTTTTGATAGTATAGGTAAGGTTGCCAATAGCCTTGGCGATTTTCCTGCCGCTGCCCGCAAGGCTGCTGCCGATGAAGGTGTTGCCTTGATAGACTTGAATGCGATGAGTAGTTTGTTTTATGAGGCATTGGGGGCTGAACAATCCAAGAAGGCTTTTGTACATTATCCTGCCAACAGTTATCCTAATCAAACTAAGCCACTGGCAGATAATACACACTTCAATCCTTATGGTGCTTACGAATTGGCAAAGTGTATTATTGAAGGTATCAAACAAAATAACCTTGGGTTAACCAATTTTTTAAAAGATCCTACAACTACTTTCAATCCATCCAAGCCAGATACTAACTGGCATTGGTACGAGAGCCCTAGAAGTGCTGTAGTAAAACCAGACGGAAACTAGATGTTAGATATTAGATGAAATATGAGATATGAGTAATAAAAAAGCCCCTTGCAGTATTTGCTTCAAGGGGCTTTTTTATTACTCATATCTCATAACTACTCTTCTACACATTAGAGAAAGTGAAGTTAGTGGCATCGCTCATTACGCTTACGCTGCTAGCATTGCCCGAAAAACAAAGGAGGCTATATTTTGTATCGCTAATAAGGTCATTAAATATCTTTATCCTTGGTTTGGTGTTGTTTACAATAATGCGTGGGTTTAATCCCTTGGGGATAGACCATATCCCATTTGCAAACGAAACACCTGGTGGCAATACGCCATCTTCCACCAAAATCATCACATAATAAGTGGCACCCGGCACTATATTATATTCCACCTTTATGGCGTTGCCGCCCAGTCTTGTTATCTTTTTCAGCGTAGCCTGCACCAATGCCACCACCACTGCTGCGGGGTTCAGGTTAAACCCAGACTGTGTGGCAATTATCAAATCCAACCCCGGCATGATGGTTACATAGTTGTGTAGTTTGTCCAGTATTGCCAACATATTGTCTCGTGCCGTTACATAAGCCACCTTAAAGCCTTTTCCGCCTGCGGCGTAATCCTTACTGGCCTTGGTGTAGGCTGTTACAGCAAGGTCAAAGTCGCTTTTTATTACGGTAGGCAACAGGAACACCAATACATAAAAGTACAATCCATTGGTAAGATTGGTTAAAAGGATGGCAAATTTCTTTTTAGAAATGCTACGGTAATCTTTTAAAATGAAGACTGGCATAATTGAGAATTTAAATCGTTAGTAATAAAGTGGAAAGGTAGCTAAAATAGATTTAATAAATAATAAAAAAAGTTAAAAATAAATTCTAAAAATATTGTTTTTCAATAAAATATAGCATTAAAAATATAACATTTTTAATGCTAACTCATTGATATGACGCACTGTTCAGCGATTGTATTGAAATAAAATATCGATAAAAAAATATAAAAAAATAGTCAAAATTATTTTTTTAAATGAGAAAATTAATTAGACTTTTGGATGGAAAAATGAGCTTTTAGCAGAAAAGATGGGTTGTAGTGCTAGGCAATGGTGGCTTCTGGCAAATGGATAGATGCGGACATTAAAGTGTACAAGTTATACTATTGCCGCAAAATGGTGCTTTTTGCAATAGCAATGAACATTTTTGGTAAAAATGGCAATAAATTTAGTCGCACG
>JANYEU010000044.1 GCA_025362915.1 Chitinophagaceae bacterium
TTAAGCTATAAAAAGGTATTCACGTCTATTCTCTCAAATTTCACTCATTGATAAACAAATAATTTACCAGCTACATGCAACTGGATTTAACCATTCCCAACTTTTTCTGTTTCCATCTTCTCCGTTTTTGCCCATTTTGCTGACAAGCTATTTCAGGAGATGACACTTAACTATACAACGCCATCAATACTTTCTCAGCGGTTATCGGTGCCTCGTAGCCAATCTTTGCTGTTGGATTGAATGCCAGTATTGCATTTCTGATGGCAAAATAAGCTCCTATACCATACATTAATGGAGGTTCTCCTACCGCTTTTGATTTGAATATGGCCAATTCGCTACCATCGGTATGTAAGAAGTTTACATTCAATGCTTTTGGAACTGAATAAATATCAGGAATTTTATAAGTAGATAAGGCATTGCTTAATAATCTTCCTTCCTTGTTATAAATAACCTCTTCCATCGTCATCCAGCCTATTCCTTGTACAATGCCCCCTTCAACTTGCCCCAAATCTATGTCCCTATTGATACTTGTGCCAAAATCATGCACCACATTTACGGCATCTATCTCATAAGTGCCGCGCAAACAATCTACCGTAACCGTGGTCAATGCCGTTCCATAAACGTGATAGGCAAATGGATGCCCCTTTTCTTTTGTTTTATCGAAGTTGATGATTGGCGTAGCATAATGTCCCTTTGCACTAAGATTGATACGCTTCATAAACGCCTGTAAAATGAGTGTCTTCCATTCCAAATCAGTCAATTCTTCATTAACAAATACCTGTTCATTAATAATTTTCACCCTCGTTTCCGCAGGTAATTCCTTAATATCCTTCACTGTTTGCACCAACCTTTCCATTATTTGCTTACAAGCATTTTCTATGGCCTTCCCATTCAAATCTGCCGTTGCACTAGCCGCAGATGGTGATGTATTGGCAACCCTAGTGGTATTAGTCGTCTCTAACTTGATTCTCTTTATACCAATTCCTAAACTAGCTGCCGCCACTTGAACCATCTTTGTATTCAATCCTTGTCCCATTTCCACACCGCCTGTACTCACGCCCACAGTTCCGTCGGTATATGTATGCACCAATGCTCTCGCCTGGTTCATCATGGTGTTGGTAAATGAAATACCAAAAGCAATCGGCATCAATGAGATTCCTTTTTTATATAATTGGTTCTTAGCATTAAAATCTGCTACTTCCTTTTTGAGATTCTCCAGATTATATTTCTCAACTACCTCATCCCAACAATTACTCGCTTCGCAACCGTCAATAACTTGCCCATAACTAAGCTCATAACCATTGTCCATTAGGTTTTTACGTTGGATAATATTCGTCTCCACACCCAAACTTTTGGCCGCATTGTCTATCGCGCTCTCCATTACAAACATCCCTTGTGGACCGCCAAAGCCACGGAACGCAGTATTGGGAGGAAGGTTTGTCTTGCAGGAATGCGCCGTTACAAATACGTTTTCTATGCTGTATGTATTGGTGGCATGAAACAAGGTTCTTTCCAAAATGGCCGGAGATAAATCTGCCGCAGCTCCTCCATTCTGATAAAACGTGGCCTGATAGGCAATAATCTTATAATCCTTATCCAAACCAATCTTATAATCGCTGCTATACGGATTCCTTTTGCCCGTAATACGCATATCTTCCATTCGATGAGGCACACATTTGGCTGGCTTTTTCAACACGTAAGCCACCAACGCTGCCATTGCCCCAAAAGTAGATGCTTGGTCTTCCTTACCACCAAAACCACCGCCCAATCTTGCCACATCTACTTCCACCTGATTCATTCCTACACCCAAAACCCTTGCAACAGTTCGCTGAACAGCCGTAGGGCCTTGTGTGGATGAGAATATTTTTACACTTCCATGTTCAGTTGGATACGCATACGCCCCCTGTGTTTCCAGATACAAGTGTTCTTGTCCTCCAGATTCAGTCCTTCCTTCAAAAACATGCACACATTTGGCAAAAGCCTCCTCTACATTGCCCTTATTGAATTTCCTTGTGCCACTCAACAGCTTTCCTTGGGCAAAAGCCACACGCGGATCGGTTATAATAGGTAAAGGTTCTATCTCAATCTCTATCAAATGCAGCGCATCCTCCGCTGCATCTTCGTTTTCAGCAACTATCAGTAGCACAGGTTGTCCACGATAATGCACTTCATGATCAGCCAATAGCGGCTCATCCGGAATAATGCCTCCTATTTGGTTTTCGCCAGTTATATCCTTGTAACTAAATATTTTAACGATGCCTTCTAGCTCTTCGGCCTTACTATAATCGAGCTTTTTGATAATGCCATGAGCGATAGGTGAATCGAAAATCTTCACAAAAAGCGTCCCTTCCATCACCGGAATATCATCTGTGTAAATAGATTTACCCGTTACGTGCATGGGTGCATCAAGATTGGCATAGAACCCTTCCGCCCCTAAAGGGGGACTAGGTTCGTGACTAGTTATAGCACCCAAATTAATCGGCGGCTTACCAAGTATCCCTTTAGGGGCGGAGGGGTGCGCCCTAAACAATTTCTCCAACAACAGCCGCTTATAGGCTTCCGTGCCGCGCGCATCGCTGATGGGGGCTACTTCTTTATTGATGATGTTAATCGCTTCCTTGATAACTTCCTCCGTTAGGGTTTTCCCGGTTAAAAAAGCGACGGTATTGAATAAATATTTCGGAAAAGGGGCTACACCTCCGGCTGATAAATGAATAGATTGGATACTGCCATCCTCATTTATGTCCATCAGGCAGGCACTATTTACGCTCGCAATGTCCAGATGGGTTCTTTTACATATCTTTTCGAAGCTAAAATGGGCAGTTTTTGCTGGCGCAGAAAAGATAATTTCTACAATCTTTTCGCCTACAGCCTTATCTAGTTGCTTATAACCTTTATAGAAATCTTTTAGGGCGATAGTGCGTGTATTGCCTTCTTTTTCCAGTACAATTTTACTATCCAAAGCCAATAAGAACACGCTCATGTCTCCAATAGGGGAGGCGTTTACCAGATTTCCAGCCAGCGTAGCCATATTTCGGATAGGCGTAGAGGAAACCAGTTTTACATGCTTCGCCAAATTGGGGAATAGTCCTTGGATGATAGGCGATTCTACAAAAGCAGTTACCGTAACAGATGCACCAATATGTATTTTGCCGTCTTGTAGGCTTATATTCTTTAGTCTTTTATCGTCAAATAAATGAATGGTTGTCGCTTTTTTTACTGCATGGTGTTTTTGAACTAATAAATCGGTTCCTCCTCCCAAAATTGTTTCTCCATTAAGGGCAACAGTTTCTTTCGGGATTAATTGTTGGCGCAAATCCTTCAATCGTTCCTCTATATTCAAGAAATAATCTGGGATAAAACCATTCTCCACCAACCATTCTGTCGTTTTTTCGGTTGGTTTTTCAGCAATATTCTGGGTAAGCATCACTGCCGCACGCTCTATAGATTTATAGCCCGTACATCTACAGATATTTCCATCCACAGCCGCAATTGCCTGGTCGTATTCTTTCGTTTCTTTACCTAAAACAAACCCTGTAAGCGACATCACAAACCCGATTGTGCAGAAACCACATTGTGTTCCATTGGTAGCCGCCATTGCATGTTGCACAGGCGTTAGTTCTTTCATATTAATACCTTCTACCGATACAATATGTTTGCCTTCCGCATTACCAAGAGGCATCAAACAACTCGTCATGGAGCGATAAACCAGTTGCCCCTCCTCAAAATCGCCCACCAATACAGTACATGCACCACAATCCCCTTCCCTGCAACCTATTTTAGTGCCTTTTAGCTGTTTAAAATAACGCACATAATCCAGCACCGTACTTCCGCTTGCCTGATTAGCCGTTACCAATTGATTATTTAAAATAAACCTAACCATTGCATTCTTCTTTTAAAATCACCCTTCAATAAGTTGTACGTTGTAAGTTATACGTTGTAAGTAATGGGGGGTATTAATTACTTTACCAATTAAACTTCCAGCTTATTATAACTTAAAACGTATTACGTACAACTCCCTAATATTCCACCTTCGCATTGCTCTCTTTCCAAAGCTTAAATGCTTCCAATGCCTCATCGCGCAGCAATTGTTTGGTAA
>JANYEU010000079.1 GCA_025362915.1 Chitinophagaceae bacterium
GTAGTTTTTCCTGATTTGTACACCTTTTTCCATAAACAATTAAAACGAAAGGAAGTGACTCATTATTTTATCCAGTTAATTATTTATAGAAAAAAATTATTGAAATCAGCGTGCCTAAAAGATTATGAACGGGTTCTAAGACTAGATAGGATAATTGCCGACCAAAAGATAACACTTGTTTTTAGTGAAGAATTTATTGAAGTAATGCAAAGGCGTAAATTTAAAAAGTACTTTGCAGAAGATGATGTAGAAAATATATTACTTAAGATAAAAAATAGGGCTTTGTTTATTAATGTTACAAGCGTTTGTAATGCCTGTAGAGATCCAAAAGATAATTTCCTTCCTTCATTGGCTTTAGATGGTAAGGCATCACACCTTATTACAGGTGATAAAGATTTGCTTATACTCGGTAAATATGGGAAAACGGTTATTTTGAACATTACAGATTATTTAAACCAAATACCACCCATTTAGTATCTTTAACCCACTAGTTTAATGTTCAGCTAAGCTGGTCACGTGGGCTTATCAGTCGAACCAGTTTGTAATTGGAATACGCTGCTAGTATTCTACTCCTGCAGACAAAATCAGTATATTACAGACGCTCTCTGATACCACCTTGCCTTTGGCGTACCTCTGTCTTAAATTTAAAAAATGCAATTACTGTAAATAAAAATATAAAAAAGATAGACAACCACTCCTGTTTTAATATAATTTGTACATCTTATATCCAAAAGACTGTAAATTCGCTGTTTCCACAAAGCTCAAAGTAGGTGATGGATAACTTGCCGGACATTCTTTAAGTTTGTGAAAAAGAACCTTGTCAGTTTATTAAAGGACTTGTCATTTCTTAATTGAAATAAATATGAAGAAAGAAAATGCTGTAAGTTCTCCCGGCCATCGTTTTAGGGAAGCCATGCAAAAAGAAAAACCGCTTCAGATAGTTGGTGCCATCAATGCCAATCATGCTTTGTTGGCTACCCAATCAGGATTCAATGCAATTTATTTGTCAGGTGGTGGCGTGGCTGCCGGATCATTGGGTATTCCCGATCTAGGCATAACAACTTTGGAAGATGTACTGATTGATATTAACCGTATTACCAATGTAACAGATACGCCTTTATTGGTGGATGTAGATACAGGCTTCGGTTCTTCGGCATTCAATATTGCCCGCACTGTAAAATCGTTGATAAAAGCCGGCGCTGCAGCATTGCATATAGAAGATCAGGTAGGCGCAAAACGTTGTGGACACCGCCCAGGCAAGGAAGTGGTGAGCAAAGAAGAAATGGTGGACAGGATAAAAGCCGCTGCTGATGCAAGAACAGACGAATATTTTGTGATAGGGGCAAGAACGGATGCTTTTGCCAATGAAGGTTTGGAGAAAACATTGGAGCGTGCGGTTGCCTATAAGGAAGCGGGGGCAGATTTTATTTTTGCCGAAGCAGTGCCAGATTTAACGTATTATCAAAAGTTTGTTTACGCCACAGGGATACCTGTATTGGCAAACATCACAGAGTTTGGAATGATAAAAATGTACACGGTGGATGAACTGCGTGATGCAGGTGTAGGCTTGATTTTGTATCCGCTTTCTGCCTTCCGTGCTGCCAACAAAGCAGCCGAAAACGTGTATAATCATATCCGGAAGGATGGTACACAGAAAAACGTTTTGACCACCATGCAAACCCGTGAGGAACTATATAAAAGCATTGGCTACCACGATTATGAACAAAAATTAGATAATCTCTATAAAAAGAATAAAAATGGCTGATAATATAGAAACACCCGGTTTCAAACCCAAGAAAAGCGTTGCGCTTTCTGGGGTTGTGGCTGGCAACACCGCTCTTTGTAGCGTTGGTAAAAGTGGTAACGACTTACATTACCGTGGCTATAACATCCTTGACTTAGCCGAAGGCGCAGAGTTTGAAGAAGTTGCCTATCTGCTTATTTATGGTGCATTGCCCAATAAGGCACAGTTGGCCGCTTACAAAACCAAGCTAAAATCCCTTCGTGGATTGCCCAATTCTGTAAAGAATATCTTGCAGCAGTTTCCAGCATCGGCGCATCCGATGGATGTCATGCGCTCTACCGTTTCTGCTTTTGGCAGTATGCAGCCCGAAAAGGATGACCATAATATTGCCGGGGCAAGAGATATTGCCGATAAGTTGTTGGCATCATTTGGTTCTGCGCTTTTATATTGGTATCACTTTTCCCACAATGGAAAAACGATTGAAGTAGAAACGGATGATGATAGTATTGGTGCGCATTTCCTGCACTTATTGCACGGCAGAAAGCCAGAAAAAGCCTGGGAAAAAGCCATGCAAATCTCCTTGAACCTGTATGCAGAACATGAATTTAATGCCTCCACTTTTACTAGTAGGGTAATAGCAGGCACAGGTTCCGATATTTATTCTGCCATCACTGGTGCCATTGGTGCATTGCGCGGCCCTAAGCATGGCGGTGCAAACGAAGTGGCTTACGAAATTCAAAGCAGATACGCTTCTCCTGACGAGGCAGAGCAGGACATACGCAAACGTTTGGAAAATAAGGAAGTAATTATTGGTTTCGGGCATCCGGTTTATACCATTTCCGATCCTCGTAATGTGGTGATAAAGGAAGTAGCCAAACAACTATCCCAAGAAGCGGGCGATATGTTATTATACAATATTGCCGAACGTTTGGAAACCCTACTGTGGAACGAGAAAAAGATGTTCCCGAACCTCGATTGGTTTTCTGCGGTTTCTTATCACCTGATGGGTGTTCCTACGCTAATGTTTACGCCATTGTTTGCCATATCAAGGGTAACCGGTTGGAGTGCACACATCATGGAACAACGGCTTGATGGAAAAATAATCCGCCCTAGTGCCAACTATATAGGTCCAGAAAATAAAGAATTCATCCCATTACAAGAAAGATAAAATATGTCAGCACACATTTCAAACGAAAGGCCGCAACCGGATAAAGTACTAACAGACATCGTAGATTATGTCCTTAATTATGAGATTAAAAGCGATTTGGCTTTAAAAACAGCGCACTATTGCCTGTTGGATACATTGGGCTGTGGTTTGGAAGCCCTAACTTATCCTGCCTGTACCAAACTATTAGGGCCTATTGTGCAGGGAACAATTGTTCCTAATGGGGCGAAAGTTCCCGGAACACAGTTTCAATTAGATCCTATTCAAGCCGCTTTTAACATAGGCACAATCATTAGATGGTTGGATTTCAACGATACTTGGCTGGCGGCAGAATGGGGACATCCATCCGACAATTTGGGGGGCATTCTTGCTACTGCCGATTGGCTTTCTAGAACAGCCATCGCCAACGGAAAACCAGCATTGTTGATGAAGGACGTGTTGGATGCAATGGTAAAAGCGCATGAGATACAAGGCGTTTTGGCACTCGAAAACTCCTTCAACAAAGTAGGGCTTGACCATGTACTATTGGTAAAAGTGGCTTCTACGGCTGTGGTAGGAAAGTTGATTGGATTGACTAGAGAAGAACTAATCAATGCGGTATCGCTTGCTTTTGTGGATGGACAATCGTTGCGTACTTATCGTCATTCTCCAAATACAGGTAGTAGAAAATCGTGGGCTGCGGGGGATGCAACTTCAAGGGCGGTAAAGTTGGCATTGATTGCAAAGACTGGTGAGATGGGTTATCCCTCTGTGCTCACTGCAAAGACCTGGGGCTTTTATGATGTATCATTCAAGGGAAATGAATTTAAGTTCCAGCGGGATTATGGTTCTTATGTAATGGAAAATGTATTGTTTAAAATTTCTTTTCCTGCGGAATTTCATTCGCAGACTTCGGTGGAAGCAGCCATGACTTTGCATGAAAAATTGAAAGAGTTAGGTAAATCTAGTGACGATATTAAGAAA
>JANYEU010000097.1 GCA_025362915.1 Chitinophagaceae bacterium
ATTCATAACCACCACGGCCACCTTTTGTAATACGGTCGACTATTTTATAATACCAATCAAGTTTGAAAACAAACTGCACGCCTGGCTTTAAAGGAGTAGGCAGTTCCACCCGCATCATTGTTCTGTTGATGGTGTATTGTAAGGATTTGCCGCTTTTATCTGTGAGTTTAGTAATGATGTCTCCATAACCATTTTCTATCTTTTCATTTTCAGACAAGTATTCCATTGACGTTAGTGGGAAAGCCTTTGCCAAAGTATTGCCATCCTGATAGTTTGCATTCTTGAGGGAGTTGTGTTGGTTTTCGTCGAGCTGCAACCATATATAGGTTAAAACATCTGGGGAGTTGTTGTAATAAGTAACAGTTTCGCTACCGGTAAGTGTTTGTTTCTTTTCATCTAATGAACAGGTAATGTCATAATCGGCACGTTGCTGCCAATACTTAGGGCCAGGAGCACCACTTGCCGTACGATATTCATTGGGCGTGGGAAGGATGGTGCCCAATTCTTCAAACTTACTTCCATGATTGGACGTAGGGTTATTCATTATGTTTTGCGCATTTGCCCCTAGGCAGAATAACGTAAGAACCGGAAGTATTTGCTTGATGTTCCTCATGTATTAATTATGATTAAATGATTTGTAATAATGATTGAATGATTTAGTGTCTGCAATAGCACGAAATGTAACATAAACCTAACAGGTTTGTTTACTGAGGCCAACGCTGTATGGCCATTTGCATGGCTAATGCAAACACACCACCGCTACAATATAATAGGTATTCCCTTCGGTTTACCTTTAGCAAGGTAACAAGGACAAAAGAAATTAGCATAATGCCGCTGACAATTATTAATTGTCCCGCTTCCAAACCTATATTGAAGGCAAATAATTGAACTATGATATTGCTATCCTTTCCTAAAAGACTCTTGAGGTAATTGCTAAACCCAAGACCATGTATCAATCCAAAGAATAAAGCCAGAAAGTAGATAAATGTAAACTTACTCTTGAATACAAACTTCTTTACAAAGGCATTGCAAACAGCGGTGATGATGATGGTGATGGGAATAAGAAATTCTATCCATTTGGAAGAAAAATGAACGATATTCAATACACTCAATGCCAATGTGATGGAATGCCCGATTGTGAACGCCGTAATCAATACCAACAACTTCTGCCAATCTGACCATTGATATCGCAGGCATAAGGCAGTGATAAAAAGTATATGGTCTATGCCTTGCCAATCTGCAATATGTTGTCTGCCTAGTGTGAAGTATAACCCAAAATCGTTCATATAAATAATATTTAACCCTGTAAGGGATCAAAGCCCTTATAGAGTTTTAATTTATAAATACTGCAAATAAATCAGCACTTTTGCGGAAGATAAAATAAAAGTAACAGAATGGTAAATATAATGGTTAGATGGTGTTTCATTTCGATAATTTCATTGTTGCCTTGTATGCATCAGTCGGAGAATGTTGCCAACAAATCCATGCATCCATTTTATGTGTCGATGATAGAGATTAACCACAATGTAAAGGAAAAGACAGTAGAAGTGAGTGTGCGCATATTTACAGAAGATCTGGAGAATACCCTAAAGAAGTATGGTAATACCCAAATAGACATCCTTCACCCTGCAAACAAGGCAACGGTGGATAAGCTGCTCAACGATTATATACAACACAAACTGCAACTAAACCTGAATGATAAATCCGCAACATTACAATACGTTGGGTATGAGCAACAAATGGAAAGCATCTGGACTTACCTTGAAGTGAAGGATGTGGCGAGTATCAAGAAGGTATCTGTAAATTGTAGCTTATTGTATAATTATCAAGATAAACAAACGAATATCTTTCACATAAAAGCAAACGGAAAAGAGAAGAGTTATAAGCTTGATTATCCGGAAACAAACTTTACAGTTAACAGTGAGCAGTAATCAGTTATCAGAGAAGAATCACTTTACACTGATTACTGCTCACTGTTAACTATTTTATGGTTCCTCATCAATCACCACTTGTTTCACCATTATCTTATCTATCCGGTGACTATCCATGTCCACTATTTCAAAGTCGTAACCACGCCAGTGTAGGGTATCACCGGTTTTTGGTATCTCCTGTAGTTCTTCCAGTATAAAGCCGGCCAGCGTATCAAACTCCTCCTTTTTCAATTCATTTATCCATTCCGTCTTATCTATGTGTTTCAGGAAGTCGTAAAACGAAATCTGTGCATCTATCAGGTAACTACCATCCTGGCGTTCGGTAATTTCATAGGCTTCCTCATCCTGCTGTGGTATGTCGCCCACTATCGCTTCCAGTATGTCATTCAGCGTTATCAGTCCCTCAATGCTGCCGTATTCGTTCACTATAAAACACTGGTGTATCTTCGTTTCCTTAAACTTTTCCAGCACCTGATACGCCGTATTGTTCTCTGGCACATACATCGGCTGCTTGCTGATGCTGCCCAGCATGGCATCAATATCGGCCGTAAATAATTCCTTAATGCTCACAAACCCTTTTATCGTATCAATGTTTCCTTCGCACACAGGGTACACAGTGTGCATTGCCTCTTTCAGCGTAGCCTTCACCTCCCCTACCGTCTTGTTAGCCTCCAGCCATACTATGTCGCTACGGTGCGTCATCAGACTGGTAATATTCCTGTCGCTCAGGTGAAACACACGTTCTATTATCTCCTGTTCGGCTTCCTCAATGGTGCCCTGTTCCGTTCCTTCGCTGATGATGGCCTTTATCTCTTCTTCCGTTACGGCATTGTCATTTTGCTTGATGCCCATCAAACGTACCAAAAAGTTAGAGGAATGATTGAGCAACCACACAAACGGGAAGGTGATGGCCGAGAGAACCCTCATGGGACCGGCAACAGCTTTTGCAATGCGTTCAGGATTGCTAAGTCCTATACGTTTGGGCACCAATTCGCCCAATACCAACGATACATAGGTAATCACTATCAGCATCAATATCTTGGAAATACTATCTATATGGGGTCTGATAATGGGAAACTGTTGTAACCAATCGGCTATGTGGTGCTTGATGCCTTCCTCGGCGTAGATACCCAACAAAATACTGATAAGCGTGATGCCTATCTGTACGGTGGCAATAAAATTATCTGGATGGCTGGAAAGTGCCAATGCACGCTTGGCTTTTTTGTCGCCTTTGGTGGCTTGTAATTCCAACCTTGCCTTACGGGCAGATACCAGCGATATTTCTGCCATGGCAAATAAGCCATTCAATAATATAAGACCAAGAATGACCAGAAACTCTATCATTTGTTACTATCTAAGTGACATGCAGCATCCATTCCGGTGGTGAAGTATTGCATTAGCTTTGTTTCTAAATGTTTTGCTTCCGAAATATTAGTATAATTTGCCCGATGCTGCATAATAATGCAATAATAATGATAAATGCACAGATTGCAATTATTATCGATCATTTGTTAAAAGTAGTTGGTTGTAGGCATTATACTTTGCGCTGTATGTAGTCATATAGAAACTTTTTTTGTCCTACTTATTTGATTAGTTATTGATTTATTTTTTCATTTATCCTTGCAACGATAGAAAAGGTAAAGCAACTTCTGAAACACATTTTTAGGGTTACAAATTTTGCACTATCCTTGCCTTACAAACAACAAAAAAGGTGACAGCAAAAAGTAGTTTTTAACCCCAAAATGTGTCAACCTTTTTTAGGAGGCGTCAGGCAAAAATGGTCTTTAGTGTCATACGAGTTTGTAAAATGGGTCAAAAAGTATCTTTAGTGTCGTACGAGAAGTCGTATGACACTAAAGAGAGATCTTTTATGTCATACTAGATGACGTATGACACTAAAGATTTACTTTTTACGTCATACGAGACGACGTATGACATTAAAGATTTACTTTTTATGTCATACGAGACGACGTATGACACTAAAGATTTACTTTTTATGTCGTACGAGAAGTCGTACGACATAAAAAGTAAATCTTTTATAAGTATTTCAACAATAGTGACCTTCAACAGTTTTTTGAGGTTGATAAAAGGATGATTTAGTGCGGGAAAAGAGTAAACCTCACAAGCATATCATTTCACCACAGTTGTTATGTCTTCTCTACCAACAACAAATAGGATGAGCAATTGGATTGTAGTATATATTTACTAACTCACATTAGATTGTTATCACTGAGGAAAAATCAGCAACGCCTAATCGGGGCACAAACAAGAATAAAAATAATGTTGATTGACCCAGCCAAGGATTTGCCATTGAAAACAATTGAGGTAATTTTGCAACAAACACTAAACTTGTACAAGACAGGACTAATAATATAATATGGAAAATAAGAAGATATTGTCGCACGAACAACAAAAGGGATTACTAACCACAGTAAAAGCCCGCTTTGAGAAACATACCAATCGCCATAAGGACATTAAATGGGCGGACGTACAAGCAAGGCTGGAAACGAATGCGGATAAACTATGGTCGCTGAATGAAATGGAAAGAACAGATGGCGAACCGGATGTGGTAGGATATGATTCAGAGACAGACGAATATGTCTTTTATGATTGCTCGCCAGAAAGTCCTAAAGGGCGCAGAAGTCTTTGTTACGACCGTGAGGCACATGAGGCAAGAAAAGAATTTAAACCAGCGGATACCGCCGTTGATATGGCAACCGTGATGGGTATCGAGCTTTTATCGGAAGAAGAATATAGGGTGTTGCAGCTACTGGGCAATTTCGATTTAAAGACATTCAGCTGGATAAAAACGCCTGCAACTATCAGGAAACTCGGCGGTGCTGTCTTTTGCGACCGTCGCTATAACACTGTATTCTTGTACCACAATGGTGCAGAATCCTACTATGCTGCAAGAGGATTCCGTGGTTCGCTAAGAGTTTAGAAATTGTATTACCAGTATAACGAAAAAAATATCTAAACACTAATGAACTGCCATTATAATAACAAATAAAGGCATCCTTTTAGGGATGCCTTTATTTGTTATATATCTTAGGTATTTATTACCTTATTAGCGTAATAGAACCTTTTTTAGTAACTGCTGTGCCGTTTGGTTGGGTCAGTTTTGCTACATAAATATAAACACCCGTTGGTTGTGCTTGGCCTTTATACTTGCCATCCCAGCCATTAGATTCGTTGTCTATCCGACCATTAGATTCAAATAATAAATTGCCCCATGAGCTGAATATGTATAAATGTACATCGGTGTACAATGCAGTACTACCACGTACATAGAACTTGTCATTATGACCATCGTTGTTAGGACTAAACAAGTTTGGTATAAATACCTCGCTTGGCGTAATAACCACAACAGGGTAAGTGGCAACATCTGTTTTACAAGAATTAGAGATTGTGTAGCTAATAACATCATTGCCCTGCGCTAACCCTTTTACTAAAACTGAATTACCAGAAGGAGTTAACGATACAATAGACCGAGAGCCGCTTGACCAAACACCATTAGGGGTATTATCAATTAGCGTTATCGAGTGCCCCGCAATTATTGTATCAGAAGATGAGGAGATAATGGGGGATACAACTGGAATTGTGTCAACAATAATAACATGAGTAACAGGCAAGCTTGCACAACCGGCAACAGAAGTGGCAATCAACTTAACAGTATAGCCAGTAGCACTAGGAGCGGTGTAGGTATATGCCGGGTCTTTAACTGTGCTTGTTCCTGTACCATCGCCAAAAGTCCATCCGTAGGTAAGTATTCCAGAAACAGCCGTATCGCTCTTATTGATAAAAGAGACTGTACCCGGGTTTATACAAATAGCTTGAGGCATGGTAAAGTCTGCTACTGGAGGAGGGGCAATAACGATAGAAACTGGTTTAACCGTATCTGAATAGCAGCCAATGTTATTAATGGTTCTAAGCTTTATCTGATAAGTGCCGCTTGCAGGGAAAGTAATGCTTTGCGGGTTTTGTACAGTACTTGTGCCAAATACGCCAAATGTCCATTGCCATTGTTTTAATGTATCGCCAAGTACGTTTTTGGTAATATCCTTAAAATTATAAATCGCACTACCACAACTTTGTGCAGCTAAACTAAAATCAGCCGTATCCTGAATTACATTCATAATAACATCAAAGGCTTTTGAACCACCGCATTCATTGGTGAAAGTACCAAAGGCAGTTACAGTGAATTTAAAAGTACCCAGACTGTCAAACGTGTAATTTTTGGGAGATTTGAAAGTATAATAAGTTACACCATCTTTTACAAGAGAGCCAGTAGAAACTACGCCATTAACGTTTGTGGTGTCATTTGCAGGAGTTACACTTGGGTCGTTTGCAGATACCCATTGAAGACTGCTAATCTTCGTAGGGTCGTAAGGCAAGGAAATATTTATACTAGTACTATTTCCTTTGCAGGTTGTGGCAGTTGGCGATTTGCCAAAAGGGGTATTTGCAGTTACCAAAATAGTAAGATCCTTAATTGCTGTACCTGCATTATAGCCCCAGCTTTCGCCTTTTGCAACACCATAAGCTATTGCATTAAAACCAATATCCGCAGAAAGCGTATGAACAGGGTTGGTTTGATAATCAACATGGAATCTTGCCCAAGAGTAGCCTGAATCAAGAGGAAAAGGCTTGAATGCGCTGTCTATTGGAATAAGCTTTGCAAAACCATAAGCACAATTACAGATGGTATCAAGCACATAACTACTTGTACCAGTATCTACCATTTGTGTAGGATTAAGTGCCATATCTAGTCTAAAACTTGGAACACCGCTAGTAGGAATTACTACATTTATGTAAGTGCCCCCTGCTGCGCCATCTTTAAAATCGGACATATAAACAGTTGTACTCTTTATAGCCTGTTGTATAGGACTTAACAAAATCATTTCCGGGTCGCCAGTACCATCATTACCTACAGAAGCTCCGCCACAAGCACCTCCGGGAAGAATAAATTGTGTTACGGTAATTGGCTTATCGCTTACAATTTTCCTACACGTATTGCCCTCAATTTCGTAAAACAGACCAGTTGGATCCAATGTGGTTTTAAGTAATGGAGTACCATCCACCGTTACAATAGTAGCCGTATCCTGCACCCCTATCCTGAATACGTTGTATTCCATAGTTTTTGTTGGCACTGTCAAGTACTGGGTACCCCAAGCCACTTTAGGAAACATTTGTTGAATTAGATTATCTGAACCAGAATTTGGTGTACAACTAAGACCAGGTGCATCTATTAACGTACGGCTATTACCCGCAAATACTGAAATTGGATGTCCACAATCACTTGTTACAATGGTACCTGTAAGATCATAACTTTTTTTAGTAGAGGCATCAACCAACCCAACAGCGTTAAACACCTGACCTTTATTCAATACAACCTGATAACCTGTGGTTGTATTGGCAGCATACGCAATAGTTCCACCAGGTTTATTACCGCTAATAACAGGTGAGGAAGCTGAATCTATGATAGGGTTTGTTGGCTTGAATGTAACCACTGTGTTATCATCTTTAGCCATAACAAAGAAATAAGTATTAGGACTGCCAGTATTAGTACCAGCGCCGCCATAAGTTTGCACGATGTAGGATGAGTTCCAAGTGTTTGTTGGGAATACCATGCTACCTCCCGCTGAGTTGTTGGTGGCGTAGTCGTATAAGAATACTGCAACTGGTACATTGTTGGTTACTTCTACGTGTATGCCCCTATCACTTACACCAGTGTAGTATAAACGTGCATCTGGTAGTCCATTCGCATTTTTAGGGTCAGCGGCATCGCCTGTAGGAAACCCTGAAACAATTTGAACACTATTTGCTGCAACGGTATAATACTGTGGCACAAAAGATGGAATACCCGGGATAGAAACCTTTACTGAAGATGGCTGCGCACCAGCCGCTATATATAGTTGTAACCCATAACCATTTTTGTTACTCATGTGTTCTTCCAAACCATGTCCTACCCAAAAATCAGTACCTAGATTGGTAAGAGTATTGGGGTCTTGTGTAACGTTTCCAGTTACAGCAACTGTGTCAATGTTAGGGTTTACCGCACCGCCACCAGTAATAATTATGTTATCAGCATTTGCTCCATAGTTCGACGTGATTTGCCTTACGTAGACCTTCGTAGACAAGGTATTATTGGTATATGGAATTGTTAATACAGCAGGCGCAGTTATATAACCACCATTAGTAGAAGAGGAAATTGAGAACCCCACAGGAGGTGTGACTGTTATTGTGCCAGCCGCAGGCGAAAGGTTAGTTCCAGATAATGTATAACTAAGCGTTACAGATGGGGAATTCAATACAACAGTTCCAAAAGATAAGGCTGCAGGCGATGCACTAATAATAGGTACAGGCACACCGGTTGTAAAACTTATTTCATTACTTGCATAAGAAAGACCTAGGTTATTTATAGCATAAGCTTTTGCAAAGTAGGTTGTTGAAGGTAACAATGGTTTTATCAAACTACTAAAAGCGGTATTACTTGCGCCGTCCTTGGTAAAGTTAGTACCAGATGTAGCTGTTTCTGCGCCGGAGGTGGTACTCCAACAAATCCCTTCCTGTATGATAGGAATGCCCCCATTGTCGGATATATTTCCACCAGAAGTTGCTTTGTTTGAAAGAATATTAGTTGCAGAATTTGTAGAAAGTACAGGCTTCGAAGCTGCGTCTGTTGTAAAAGATAGTATGGCGCCGTATAACGTATCAACCTGTGTAATTGCATAGGCTCTACATAATAGGTAGTGGCAACACTTAACCCTGTGATATTGCTATTAATAATACCATTACTTCCATCGGTAGTTTTGGTTGGTAGTGTAGCATCAGGAAGTATTGATGGATTTGTAGTCCAGCAAACACCGCTTTGTGTTACAGCTTGAAATCCGCTACCGGTAGAATAAGTACCTGTAGCTGTACCAGCATACTTAGGTGTAGTTACTGATTTGGCCGCAGTTAAAGTGCTTACAGTTGGTTTTGCAGCAGCACTAGTGGTAGTACCTGACAAAACTACATTCCAAATATAAAAATATTCATTCTTGGTAGCACCTGTAGAAGTGGTGATATACATTCGTACCACATAACTATGTGTGCTATAAAAAGGTTGGGTTAACCCGCTGAATGTTACTGATGGTGTTCCATTAACTATTGATTGTGCCGGTGCTATTTGCACCCAGCTACCAGCTCCATCTATCTGATAATATGGAGTCATCAAAAGGATTTGCCCAGCTGCAATGTTTGTACCAGGTATTTGTACACTGATACCATTGAGAATTATATCATTATTTCCCTTAGGTGATATGGGAAAATCTACATTGAAAGTGTTAGTTGTGGGCGTAACTGTTGGCCACGCTAAACTTTGCTTTAGCCTGAAACCAGTTGTACTGGAGAAACTGGAGCCAAAAGCTGCATCTGCAGAAAAAGAGCCTGCTGTAACATTGGCAGCTATTGCGGTTGGCTTGTACTGGTTTGTTTTATCCATTGTCCAAGTAACTAAAGACTGTGCATTTGTAGATGTAAAAAACAATACAAGAGCAAGTGTCACTACAGTAATCCTTGCAAAAAAAGAACAAATCAAAAGGGAATTTTTTTTCATATAGCTGAAGTTATATTCAATTTAATAAAATAGTAAGGAATTATGCTACTTTATTTTCGCTCCAAAGCTATACATCTCTAGTTTAATGACTATCCTGCACAATCCTGTTTTGAAACTATCTACTTATCTTTTGTCAATATTTCGAAGTTTCTGCTAATGGTATTCCCCTGTTCATCAATCACTGTAAGCGTATGTTTTCCTGAACTAGGATTGAGTGCCAACTGGTGAAACTGCTGTGTGGTGCCGATATAGTTATTATCCAAATGCCAAAATAGTTTTGCCATATTATTGCGGTGCGTGGCTGTAAATACTGTCTTCCCTTTCTCTCCACTTGCTTCTATCGGTACATAAATCTTGGCATCTTCTTCTGGATAGATAACATCCAATACCCTTGCCGCCACTACTGCGCAGCCGGGTTTATAGGGTGGTAAATGTTTATAGTCGGGATGTTTTTCCCGGTAATAATATTCTATTGTAGGGGGCAATACAAACCAAGATGGGTGTTGCATATCAGATGGGCTTTCGCAATTATCATTAACGCGATAAGTTCCTGTCTTATCTACATTAATCTTTCGGCAATAAGGACACACGGGTGCATTCTTTGCAGATTCTGATACCATGATAGTATCAGTGCCACCACAATCTACGGATGCCTTAAAGCCAGATTGCCTACATACAGCAATATAGTTGAAGCCCGTGTTGGGCGGTTGAAACCATACACTCTTGGGTAGCACCCTAAATATATCAAACAGAATTGGTCCTGCGGTATTAATGCCCGTAAGTTCTGGCCGTCCCACGCCTGTAGTGTTACCCACCCATACCACCACACAATATTTGGGGGTAATTCCCACTGCCCATCCATCCCTGAAGCCAAAGCTGGTTCCTGTTTTCCAAGCAATCCTTTCTGCCGATGAGAATAAATTCCACAAACCTTCTTCCCCTGGTCGCATTACTTCGTTCATCGCATTGAAAGTGTGCCAGAGGGCGGGATAGTTGAAGAGGGAGTGATTGTTAACCGTTGACCGTGTTCCGTTAACCGAAGCGAGCCCTTTGCTTCTGTCATCGGTAAACGGTAAACGCATAGCGGTTAACGCATAGTGGGGCATAAACCAATCTTCCCCGTTCCATTTGCCATTGTTTTTTGTTTCATGGTTATACATCCTAGCCATACTACTATACACACCTGCCAACTCGAAAGGAGATATTTCACATCCTCCCAATATCATGCTCATGCCATAAAAGTCTGCAGGACGTGTGAGGGTGGTAATGCCGCATTGTTTCAGTACCTCATAAAAACGTTGATACTTATATTGTTGCAACATGCGCACGGCAGGTATATTCAGGCTGCGGCTCAGGGCATGGTTGGCTGGCACTGCGCCATCATAACCAAGGTCGAAGTTTTGTGGGGTATAGCCACCAATCTGTGTGGGAATATCTGGCACCAATTGCCGCGGCAGCAATGTCCCCTCCGTCAATAAGCTGGCGTATAGTAAAGGTTTCAATGTACTACCCGGACTGCGTACAGAACCCAACACATCCACATTGCTCTCCATTTCGGGATTGGCCGGTTCAAAAACATTACCTACGTATGCCTTTATATTCCCTGTTTCCACCTCCACCACCATAGCGGCGGCATTGTTTATCTGGTTTCCTTTCAGTTGCTCATGGTGTTGCAGTATTATATTATTAAGTGTTTGTTGCAAACTGCCATCAATGGTTGTTTTAATGCTTGTCCTTACACCTTCTTCCTTACTGATTGCAAGATATTCTTTTTTAAACCGTTCCAATAAATGAGGTGCGTATTGTGGCAATGCTTTGGGTTCTCCGGGCAAAGGCTCTAGTTTGGCTAGGTAAGCCGTTGTCTTATCAATGTTTTTATTAGCCAGTAACTTATCCAATAACTCATTTCGCTTGCGCAATAATGTTTCCCTGTTTTTACCCGGATGCACCAACGCAGGTGCATTGGGTAATACTGCCAATGCAGCCATCTCTCCCCAGCTTAGTTGCCGCGCATCCCGCGCATAGTAACGCCATGCGGCAGCGTCCAATCCTACCACATTACTACCAAAAGGCGCATTGGCAGCGTACAAGGCCAGTATCGATTTCTTCCTATAACTACACTCCAACCTAATGGCAATAATACTTTCTGTCAGTTTATTCCAAAGGCTTCTATGGGCATGTGCCTTAAACAATCTCACCGTTTGCATCGTCAATGTACTGCCACCACTCACGGTTCGTCTATTGCGGCTATTCTGCCATATTGCTCTGCACATTGCCACAGGATCTACACCGGGATGATAGTAAAAACGTTTATCCTCGAAAGTGGTGATGCATCTGGCAAACTTATCTGGCACATTGCCATTGTATGGAAACCGCCATTGTCCATCGGAGGCAATACACGCATTGAGCAGGTTGCCATTACTATCTGTGATAACAAAAGAAGTAGGTGAATTAAATAACCGTGTGGGAAGCAGTAACCAGAACCATAGCAGCAATCCAAAAGAAATACCCAGTAATGTTTTTTTCTTTGCCGACCATTGTTTGATATTAAGAAAAGTAGAAAATCGTAAGTGGAAAGTCATAAGTGTAAGTCTTGGTTATATGCCTTGCGTAATATGCTTTAGATAAGTTAATATGGTTAAATCTAAAAAGAGCAATTAATATCCCTTACTACAAATCTTAAAGAAACTTCTTGCTTCATCGTACAAACTTACAGCTACAAAAAATTATACCGCCGTTAGTTATAAACATTAAAATCACATCCTAGTTATAGCGAATATACTATGGTATAACTTCTTTTCAAAAGAGAAGAATAAGCTTAATCCGCCACAAATTCTACTAATAAACGCTAATGTGTTTTATTAGTGTTCGTTAGTGCAATTAGTGGCTGATTTTACAACATAACTGGTTAGTTTTGCCGCCGATGCAAGTACTCAAACATCCCATTATAACGCTTATCAGAAAAGATTTTCTGCTGGAGATGAGGCAACAATACACCCTTTACGGGATATTGCTTTACGTGGCATCCACCACTTTCGTTATTTATCTATCCATGGGGCAACCCGAAGACCAAGTGTGGAATGGACTGTTTTGGATAACCCAATTATTCATCTGCATCAATGCTGTTGCCAAAAGTTTCTTGCAGGAAAGCCGGGGAAGGATGCTTTATTTTTATTCCATTGCTGGCGCGAAAGATTTCATCATCTCAAAATTGGCGTTCAATCTTTTGTTGATGTTGGTAATGAGCGTTGTTTCCTTATCCCTTTTCACGTTGCTTTTGGGAAACCCGATAAACAGGATGGCCACATTTGTAGGCATCACACTATTGGGAGGGGCTAGCCTCAGTTTGGTATTTACTTTTTTGGCAGCTATCGCAGCAAGGGCGCAACAGTCGGCCGCACTCATGGCAATACTCGGTTTTCCCATCATCATTCCACAAATACTATTGTTAATGAAAATATCCGTACCTGCCTTCAGCGATGTAATTATGGAAGGATGGGCGCAATTGGTGTATTCATTAGTAGGATTGGATGTATTGATTATTACCCTTGCCATCATTCTATTTCCATTTCTTTGGAAGGATTAACACAGTAACAACTTCTAATCCTCTTATTCCTCAATAAAGTTCATATCATTTCCAAAGCTTTCTTTGGTATGATAGGCAGAAATAACAGCAACACCCATGATTATTGCTCCGGTTATCTCTGCACTCAACAGGTAATTATCATTTGTAAGCCAACGTATCCCCTTAAATAACAGGATCATCAGTGGCAAGAATCCACGAACTACATTAGGTATCGAGATGGCTGTGGTAGCACGTAGGTTAGTGCCAAATTGCTCGGCACTCATGGTAATATATAGTATGGAAAAG
>JANYEU010000098.1 GCA_025362915.1 Chitinophagaceae bacterium
ACGATGGCATTAGTGGAAGCAAGAAGTTGTGAGCGTTTTAAAAGATTGAGTGAAGGATTGAATGATGCTTATCTGCGTAAGTTTTATCGAAGGTTTATGGAGAGTGAGGCTGGTCATTATACACTATTCATCGATTTGTCAGAAACATACTTTGATAAAGAAAAGGTTCGCAACCGTTGGAAAGAATGGCTTGACTATGAAGCTGCAATGATTGTGAAACTGGAGGTGAGGGGGGATAGGATACACTAGCTAGTTATGATCTAGGAGTTATGAATTATGAGTTGATGAATCATTTTATTCATTCTAATCATTCCATCATAATCAAAACTTAATCAAAACATAATATGTAAAACACATAGCCTAGTTGTGTTTTGCCAATCTTCGCCGCCCAACATATAATAACATGAGAAGAGTATTGGTTTCTGCGTTAATGGTTAGTAGTTTCTTGTTAGCAAATGCGCAAGAAAAAGAAGTCCCATTGGATGCTCCTACTTGCCAGATCAAGGATATTAAAACAGTTTCAAAGTCGCTCAACTTCCTGATTATGGGCGATTGGGGAAGGCACGGTGAACTTCATCAGCGTAAGGTGGCTGAGCAAATGAGCAATGCTACTATCTGCACCAAAGCAACTTTCAACCTGATTGTGGGCGACAACTTCTACCCAAGTGGTGTGGCGAGTGAATTTGATCCTAGCTGGAAATCTTCTTTCGAAGATGTGTATAGTCAACATCCTTTATTTGATGATTGGTATGTGGCATTGGGCAACCATGATTACAAAACAAATCCAGATGCTGAAGTTGCTTACAGTAAGATAAGTGCCAGATGGCACATGCCTGCACGGTATTACAGTGTGCTAAAGAAACTTAAAGACGGAACTACTGCCGAGTTCTTCATCATTGATACAAGTCCTTTTCAATCTAATTACTACGGAAGTGAAGATTATGGTGAACATGTAAAAGGTGTTGATACAGCCGCACAAAAGAAATGGCTAGAGGCGGGTTTTCAAAAGAGCATTGCCACTTGGAAGTTTGTGGTAGGGCATCATCCATTGTTTAGTGCAGGTGGGCGCAAAGAGAAAACGGGTGATATGTTGTATTCTTTCGGACCATTGTTTGAAAAGTATAAAGTAGATGCTTATATCTGCGGTCATGAGCATCATCTTGAATTTGACCAACCTGCTGACTATCATTTTGTTCAAATCATCTCTGGTTCTGGTGCAGAAGCTACAGGCGTATCAAGTGCCGACTTCTCAAAGTTTGCTGTTCAGGACTATGGCTTTGTGGCTGCTTCTCTTACGGCAAAGTCATTGTTGCTTCAATATATAAATGATAAGGGCGAGGTGTTATATACTACTGAAGTAAAGAAATAAGCGAATAATAAGGCTCCTGATTCTTACATATTCACATTCATAATTACCCATAAAGAAGCTACTGAAATAATTAGCCAAAGGGCAACTCCCTGTATTAGTGGCTTGATGCCAACCGATTGCAATACCTTTTTGGATAGTCCACAACCAATTAAGAATAGGGTTAGGGTTAATCCCGCTTTTGCAACATACACCAAGTACTTCCCATATTCCTGCACAATGGGCAAGTAAGTGTTTGCAATCATGGCTAAGACAAACAGCCCAATGAAATAGGGAATCTTTACTTTGCTTGTTGATGTTTTGAATACAAAGGTGGAGATGAAAGCAATGGGGATAATCCATAATGCCCTTGCAAGTTTTACGGTTGTGGCAACTTCTAAGGCATGAGGTCCATATTTACTTGCCGCACCCACCACTGAACTGGTATCATGAATGGCGAGTGCGCACCACATTCCAAACTGTGTTTGAGATAGATGAAGCAAATGCCCAATAACGGGAAACAATACCAACGCAATTGAATTCAGTATAAAAATGACGCCCAATGCTACAGAAATTTGTTTCTCTTCTGCTTTTACTATTGGAGAGATGGCAGCAATGGCACTTCCCCCACAAATGGCTGTTCCCGAAGATATAAGGTAGGATGTTTTCTTTTCTATATTGAGGAATTTACCCATTACAATACCAATAATCAATGTGCCTACAATAGAAATAACCGTAAAGAGGATACCTTGCTTACCAGCTTTCATCGCTGTGGAAACATTCATTCCAAAACCTAAGCCTACCACAGATACTTGTAGTAGAATATGCGTGGTTTTATGATTGAGATGCAGATAAGGATGCCCGATAAATTGTGCAATAATTAACCCCATCAGTAAGGCAATAGGTGGAGAGATGAGTGGCGACAGGCAAAATACAAACGCAAGCAAGAAGATAAGTTCCCGAGTAGTTATTGAACGATCCAAGAAATGTTTCCCTTCTTGTTGTGTTTCTTTTTCTGTCATTATTATTGTTATATATTATAAAAAAAAATTACCACATAGGCACAGTAGGCGTATAGTAAAAAAGAAGTAAAGAAAACGCTTCGCTTTTAGCTCACATAGTCTAATAACAAATTAAGATACCTTATTTCTATGTTTTCTAATTTAAACTAACCTATAACCTTATATGTCTAGGGTGCCTATGTGGTAAATACTTTTTATTTCAATATCCCATACAAACTACCCCCCTTATCAAATAGCCGATCAACCTTACGTTCTATGGCAGGCACTTTTTCTACAGGAGGTGCATGGTGTGGCTTTATTCGGGCATCAATAATCATTGGTGCATTGCATCCCCAATGCTTATTTTCCGTAAAAGAATCAATGCCATAAATGTCGTGCGAAGGGTTGCAACGGGTGTAAGTAGCCCATAAGTAATTGTTTATTTTCTCCGCCATAAAGCAACTGTCATCACAAATAATTACTTGTACCATATCTTCTATATTTCCTCTTCTACCAACAACTTGGTCATTGAAAGCTTTCATTTCTTGTTGGGCAGCTTCATAAGTAGTGAAGGGTTTAGTTTGTAAAGCAATCACACCCGGCATCACTAGTTGTGGGTTTTCAAATTGTTGTAAGTCTTTAAACGCAGACGGTACTTCCTTACACAATTCCCTTTTCTTATCGCCGTAGGCAGCAAAAACAACCTTACTTCCACTGTTCAGTCCTGTGCCGCTATAATCGAGGGTATCAATGGTGGTCTTGGTATAAAAATGAATAGAATAATATACTTTGGCTGCTAAACCTCTTTAATACAGCAATATCGAATCAGTCTTTCGTCAACTATTTCATGATTTTTTAAGCTATAAAAAGGTATTCACGTCTATTCTCTCAAATTTTACTCATTGATAAACAAA
>JANYEU010000075.1 GCA_025362915.1 Chitinophagaceae bacterium
AGTCGCTATCATTAAGCGTAATTACTGTCACTCTCAATCGGGAGTCGTTATCATTACGCGTAATGTATGGCACGGACGAGTGGGAGTGACACTCATTACGTTTTTTGAACGAGAAAGGCGCTTGCAGAAGCCATGAAACAAGGCAATACTGCCATGCAACCCTGCTGAACCAGCAATAAAAAAAGAAAATGTGAAATGAAACGGTTTAACTTGTGAAAGTGTTTCTTAATTAGTATGAAAGAAACTTTACGGAAGTTTATTAAAAATATTGTTTTGTACCGGATGCGGAAGACTTTACTTTACTTCGCTGTGGCACAATAGTAATCATTTAAATTGATAACAATATAATTTATTTTTTTGAGGATTGTCTGAACCATGATTTGTGGGATTTATATGATTAGGAAGATTATTCTCCAAGGATATTGTTACTGTAAAGGGTAACCATATTGTTTCTGTACAAGTAGTAAATAATATGGGTAAAGTGATAAAGATTGTTTCTTTAAAGGATGCGAGTAACCCTACGCTTTCTGTGAGCAGTTTACCAATAGGGGTGTATCACCTGCGTGTACAAACTACTGATGGCAAGGTAAGCGGAGTAGGGTTTGTGAAGGAATAGAAAAGCCCCCTTAAACGACTACCGTTGGTAGACCTTGGACGCTACCAGTAAGTGGTGGCTATTTTAAATGGTTGCCACAAAGGCAGGAAGACGGAAAGATAAACTAAGAAGCAAAGAAAGAGAAGGGTAAACATCCATTTTATGGGATTGATAAATACCTTTTTTGTATAGGGTTTTCCTATTCCAATCCAAATTATTCATGGCAAACAAATAAAAAGGTGCAGCCACTAATTAAATAGTAGCTGCACCTTATCAATGATCAATTTTTCTATTACCAATCAACCTTTATTGTTTCACAAAGCGTAACCTACTCACATTGCCATCTGTTGTTTGGATGCGAAGGAGATAAGCCTGCCGGCAAGCTATTGACCCTTATCAAAGGATTGGTGGCATCATTCAGGGTTTGCACACTCATTGTCCTTCCAATATTATCTAAAACCTGTACCGAGGCAATATGACTGCCTTTTATGATAGCTATATTCCTTGCAGGATTTGGATAGACCATCATCTTTCTAGCTATTTCTGGAATGGAAACAGTAATGATATTACTATAACTAAAGCTTCCTCCCTTATCAATCAATTGTAAACGATAGTACACCTGCTTGGTTAGACTTTCAATTGTGACAAGCGTGATTTAGGTTACTGAATGATTTGAAATATTATCTGGAATTTGATTTGTGACTTAGCTGATTCGTTGGCTTAGCGGTCTTTCTATGTCTTACAATCACCTTCCAAAGATTTCAAAAGCCTAGGTTTCCCTAATTTATCTGCAAATAACCTCTTGCTTAGTTTAACCCTCGATTTACTTTGGCAGCATTTTTTAATTTTTTAATTGTTATTAAGCTTTCTATATGTTCAGTACCTTACAGGCTGTAATACTAACTAAGAAATTTTAATGTGGGTTGATTTTGCAAGAATTATTATTTTGTGAAGCTATTGTTTCAAGAAAATTATTAGAATAAAGTAATAGGGTAAATAAACCAGGGCTTACTTGTAAACCTTTGATTTATTTACCCTATATACTAACTTAAACCCTTATGTTTCTTTGTGAGAACCTTTGTGTTCTTTGTGGTAAATCAGTTATTCTTTTGTAAGCTTCTTGGTAATAATACCATCAGCAGTAGCAATCTTAACCATATAGTTACCAGCTTTTAAGCTAGACAGGTTAAGTTGTGATAATGACTCTCCAGTTGGTACTTTGTAAGTGAGCAACAACTTACCTGATGCATCGAGGATAACAATAGACTTCATACCGGCAGCCTTTATCTGTAACAATCCTTTTGTAGGATTAGGATAAATAATGTCTGCTGTAGAAGAACCAAAGCCCACTTGCTTTACATCATAATAAGTTACCCTGCCATCATTATCATGTTGGATAACACGGTAATAATTAAGTCCATTAGTAGGCATTGCATCTTTTAAAGAATATGAATGACTTGAGGAAGGAACTACAGTTTTCAATAATGTGAAATCCATACCATCAGATGAATGTTCCACTTCGAAATATGCCACTGAATTATTATTGCTTGTGGCCCAGCTTATCTGTACAGCCTGCCCTACAGTATTTACAGCATAACTTAACAAAGAAACCGGCAACAATGACACAGGGGTAACCAACACAGATATTACAGTAGAATAGACACTGCTATCATTTCCTGCCACAGTAAAAGAAATACTATCCATTCCATTCCAACTAGCAAGTGGGGTAAACAATACTGTATGCCCGTCTGGTTGCAACAAAGCGGTACCTTTTGTACCGGCATTAATGGTGTAAACTGGGCTTGCGTTTGAAAAGCCTCCAGTCAATCCAAGCAAATCAATACTGATAGGATTACCCGTTGTGGTAACAGCGTGAGGGTCTGCCAACCAGTTAATATAGTGTTCTATGAATGTGAAACTATCAGGCGCCAATTTCATTGCATCATCTTTTAAAGGATTGCTTCCCATCGCCTTTTCCCAATAATCAGGCATACCATCGCCATCGGTATCTACTTCTTTAGTGCCCCCTATGATAGTTCCATATCCGTTATTGCTTAATCCTGTCTGTGACTGACTGGTATATAATCCAGAACCAGGCCCTGTAGTACCTACACCCGTTCCAGTTGTCCCCTTACCTAAGGTTAGCATTTGGCTTATAATTAAAGAGTCATCTTCATCGCGTGGCAAGGCACCCACTTGTGAGATTGCCAAACGGTAGGCTGTCTGTTGATTATATATCGGCCCTTCGGTGGTATAAGAAGACCAAGGTTTGGTCAAGATGGTACCAACACCTTGATACCAATAAGGCGTGGTAATGCCACCATCCAATATACCATTCCGATTACTATCCTTTAAGTTTCCTGATAGATAGAAACTTTGGTTTTTATCTATTTGAAACCAAGTATTATCTGTTGACCCAGAACCCGGACCATGGATAAAGTAATTATTTATAAGGTCATGCTTAAACTTTGTACTTGTATGGGTAGTGTAATAAGAGGAGCAATTGTACAACACATTGTTTACAAAAACAGTGTTCACCTTTGCCAGTGGATTACGGTTGTGCGAGTTGGCAAACACATTGTAAAACCAAGCCCATTGCCCACCAACGCTCTCGGTGTGTGCACCAAATTGTTGACCTGTAGGATTGGCATCCAGGCAATTCTGGAAAGTGATACTATCCATCACATGGGTGGCATCCCCAACGCCATCTACATTATCATAAGGCCCAAACTCTATGGAACAATGGTCAAATATAAATTGATGCCCCGTGGACATGCCAATTGCATCAGTTTGAACTAGAGAGGAAGAAGCAACACCACCTGGACGGATGCGTATATGGCGACAGATAATATTCTTTCTGGCCGAAAAAGAAATCTCTCCAGCTTTTGTTCCGGCCGGGGCATTGCCACTAAACGCAATACCGCCACCAGGTGCTGTTTGACCTGCAATGGTTAGATTACTGCTGGCGGATACACCACTTAGGAGATTTATGTATCCACAAACATCAAATACAATAATCCTGTTTGATTTACTTACCGCATCCCTGAAAGAACCAGCCCCTGCATCTGCCAAGTTGGTTACATGGTAAACCGTACCTGTTCTTCCCCCGGTAACATATTCACCAAAACCTAAGGCACCAGGGAAAGCTTTTACTTGTGCATTTATCTTATTCGGTAGAACAATGGCATTTAAGACCATCCATAAGAGCATGGAGATTGAAATTATTTTCTTTTTCATTGAGCAAATTTTAATCATATCAAGACAATCATGTGTTGAAATGTGAAAATATAAATAAGAAATCCTCAACTGTCATACTCCATACTGTTTCCGTATAGTTATCGGTAAACAGCTAAAAACAATCATCCATCATTTGTGCGTCTTTTGCAATTTATTGACTAACCCTATAAGATTCAAAATCCTTACAGGGTTTAATGTCAATTCAGTTTATACACTTCACTTCCTGCCAATAAGAAACATCCCAGTCCATAATCTTCAAAGTCTGGGGTCTTATCATAGCTCAAAGGCTGTCCATCCTTAGGTTCTTTTCCAGTCCCTTGCACCCATCCCAAGAAGCCATTTGAATGAACACATTCTTTTGTAGCGGCATTCCATGCCTTATAGATGGCAGGTGCAAATTCATCTTTCTTTAATAAATGATTATTTATGCCATAAGCAAACCCATACACAAACAAGGAGGTGCCGGTAAGTTCCTTGCCCCCAAAGTTTGAAGGATCTTTCAAGCTAACATTCCAGTAACCATCTTCTCTTTGTAGTGGCAGCAAGGCTTTGCACATTGCCTTATAATCAGTCAGATATTCATTATAGTGGCTATCGGTCTTTGGCAATCTATCTAGAACGCGAACCAAAGCTGCCAATACCCAACCATTTCCACGACTCCAATAGCAATCTTTTCCATTTGGCTCTTTGTAAGGAGCAACAAAATCCTTATCCCGCCACCAAAGGTTATCCGCAGGGTTTAATAGTCCTTTGCCACCATGAACATGTTTGGTATAGCTATACATTTCGTAAGCCCTATTCAGGTAATTGGTATCCTTAAACTCCAAACCCAACTCTACAAAGAGTGGCAACCCCATCTGGATGGCATCAATCCAACTCCAGTCATCTATCTTATCTGTAGCCAACATCCTATCCAGACTTTCTTTAATGCTATCCAGCATGTAAGCATTCTTTTTACCTGTCAATACATACAGATCGTAATAAGTTTGACCCGCACATTGGTTATCCGCATTACGTGTTTTATTCCCAGTATTCAAACCCCATTTGTGCTTATCGCCCCAGCTAATGGCATAATCCAGGTACTTTTTCTTTTCCTGCTTATTGGTTTCTACGGAGAGTAAAGCCATCAATCCTTCGTAATAAACGCTTCTTGTCCAAATATTGCTTGGTCTGGTCTTAGTCGTTGTAATTGTAGCACCCGCATCTGGCCAATGGTTCATGAAATAGGCATTCGCCCTTTCCATCACTTCCAACACTTCCTTTCTGTTTGGTTTATCCTGCGCAATCACAGCGGTGTTCAATATCCAAATTGTCATAAAACATAAAGCAAGCCTATTCATTATCCTATATTTTTTAATTGATAAAAGCCTATTTGTTTTTTGCAAATATTAATTATTTCCCAATGACTATCTTCAGTTTGTTTTCTTTTTACTCTTCTTGTTCCTAGGATAATCACTAAGGCCTTTAGATTCTACATTCCCATACATAACGGCTGCCCATATTTCGGGATTCTAGCAAGAACTTCCAGTGCGTCTATCCAAACTATCGCTTGCTACACTAGACTTTCTAGAAATTATAAAGTTTAAGGGAATGTTTACCGGCCTTGTTTGAAATAATAATTCGCATCGTATTTTACTATTACAAAAAAAGGTCTGCCAATTAAGGCAAACCTTTTTATTGTTTATTTGATTGATAATTAATATGCCCATCTGCCATCTCCAATAGTACCGCCACCGCTGCTTGCAGTAAAGATCGGATCGGAAGACGGAAGTGCGGCTAAACTAAAATTTGTTGTTGTTGGCAGCCAACCTAAATTCTCTGAAAAATCATTACCTTGGGCAAGCCCTGTCAATACCAAGTCCAACCCACTCGAATTAGAAGTAAACTTAAACGTGTTATTGAATGAAAAGTCCAAACTGCTCGTTGCACTAGCTCTAAATGCCTTTGCATTTAAAGTCCCGCTCATTGGCGTATTTGCAAGAATGCTATTATCCAAAAGAAACTGTAAGGCATTTGCATTGGCATCAAAAAGTAGGTATTTACCATTGCCTCCTATGTTATTCATTGTACAATAACTGATAAAAATACTAGGTAATGTTGTTAGCGTTCCCAATGCTGTACTCATATTAAATAGTCCTTCTCCGAGATTATGGAAAGTAGAATTCTTGAATATGATTGATGTAAATAACATTTTCTCAAGGGAGAACATATAATACCCCGATGTATTGGTTACATCCACATTATATATCTGAGAGTTATTGATAACAATAGATCCAATCTTAAAATCGTTTGCAACAGCAGCATAATTCCCCCTGATAACACAACGTGTATAATCGTGAATGATACAATTGTCTATATTAACATAGCTGAATGTTGAAGGAGTATTGGCAGTCGGGTCACCATACAACTGCAAAAAAGTAGTGCCATTAGTAGTACCAGTATAGTTGCCACTAACTTCAACGCCAGCAAGCGATATGCCGGCACCATCTCCCACCAAATCCAACTCTGGAGATAATATCTTGGTATCGGCAGGGTTATTTGAAACCGAGCGTATAGTGATTGTTTTGTGTAGGATTGGGGTGGCACTTAATAAAGTATAAGTACCTGGATTTAAACCTATAACATCACCATCAGCGGCGGCATCTATGGTGGCTGCCAAATCATCAACACCGGCTGTAATAGTAGTTGTATAACTTACAACCCGCGGAGTGATAAAATTTGTAAAGCCCAAGCTTTTTTTCACTGCAAATAATTGTATCTTATAGTGTTTATTGGCATCTAATCCCGTTATGCCTTTTGAACCAGCAGCAGCTTCTGCTTGAGATATTTGAACAGTGATTGAAGCACTACCATCTGATGGCGTAAGCACCGCAGTTGTTGCAGCTTTGGTAGCATCATTAAGATACCAATGCAATACTACCGAAGACTGTGTAATATCTAAATCCCTAACCACTTTCAAGTATTGTAAGCCATACAACCTAAAAGTGCCTGTAGGGTTATAATTATTGGATGCCGCAATTGTTTTATAGGCATTTACCCTCATCCTAGCATAATAAGAAGTACTTAATAAAATGTTTGAATCTGTTGCAACAGCAGTTGTGGTATCTGTCACCATAGCATAATCTATAGTAGAGAAAGCAGAATCTTGTGACAACTCTATTGTGTAGGTCATGCCCTTTATTGGGAATAAGGGTGCTGTGAAAGTAAATATTGCAGAATCCCTTCTTGTTCTAACCTTGAGATTAGAGGGTGTAAAAAAACGCCTGATAGAACTATCAACTACACTTCCATCAACGGATTTATTGCAAGCAGAAATAACACAGGTAATTGCTAGTATAGCAATTAAAACACTTATATAATTCTTTATTCTTTTCATCGGAGAAACTTTTTATTTATTTAATCTATAAAGGAATGCATCCTTCGATTATGCCAAGAGAATTAGTATTTATAAAACACATCCTTATCTATACCCATAATTTTGAGTAACCCCTCCCCTGTTCTCATTTAAAAAACTAGAAGGGTAAGGAAACAACTCCTTACAATTTGGAATAAATCTACTTGCATACGCGTAGTTAAGCGTATCATTTATAATGCTGGATGTAAGCACCCCATTAGTGAAGTATCCTACATCCCTTCTCCAATAAACCCTTGTAGGAAATGCAGCCGGTATTGTTTTTAGCGTATTCAATTTATAAAACACTGCCATCGGCACGCCGCCATACAAAGAAAGAGACCCAGCTTCCGATGCCCCACTTCCATTATTAAAAGGAGTAGCAGCAGCATATATATAATCAGGACCGTTAGCATAAGGATTGTTAGCTACAGGTGCACCAACAGCAAATTGCAAGAGCTTTGCTTTTGTTTCTGCAATCTTGGTAGCCAATAAATTCCACCTTATCAAATCGTATTTACGTAAGCCTTCCCCACCAAACTCAAGTAATCTTTCTTTTACAATAGCATTAAAAAATCCATCATGATCTGTAGGGGTAGTAGGGATAGGATTTGAACCATAAGCTCTCTGCTGTACCGCTTGCAGAGCACCTAAAGGTGAAACCGTTCCGGTAAAATCCTGCAACTCATTGGCTGCTTCAGCATACATCAACAATACATCTGCATAACGTAATATTGGCCAATTGATTCCATAAGTTCCTGTAACTGTACCAGTAAACCCAGTCCAAGACTTTCTAAACTTCCCATTGTTAATAGTGGTAGAACTAGTAGGGATTTTTTGATTAAATGTGGCAGTTGGATCAGCAATTACCTTAAAACATGCAAGCGTAACATCACGTCTAGAATCAAGACCTGCAGAATCAAACTCAAAGAAGTAAGTAGGCACGGCAGTGGGACCTCCACCTGCTGTTCCCCATGATGGCGTATTTGTGAAGCTTATTCCATAATTAGCACCCAAATTACTATCATTTACCTGTCCAAACATGGCTACTTCAAACATCAATTCATAAGCATCATCATATCTTGTTGTACCGTGTAAAGATCTAAATACATTTTCATAAATCGGGTTAAGACCATGCTTACCAGAATTAATAATATCCAAACATTCATTAAATGCAATCCTATAATAAGTAAGATAATCAGCCCTACGTTCCATAGTATGTGTCTGAGTTCTTAAAGAATAGCCGCCACGTGCCAAAGCAATTCTTGCTCTCAAACCTTTAATAGCTCCTTTTGTTATACGGAAATCACCATAAGTAGGAAGCCCGTCTCTCCAAGGAACCAAGTCCTCCGCAATTTTTAAATCATTCAGAATATGATCATAAGTACTGTCCCTGTCTACATTGCCAGAGAAGTTAGAAGGTCTGTCCGCAGCAGGAATAAATGATGCAGGAACATCACCCCAATTTCGAATCAGCTCATAATAATACTGAGACCTCAATGTTAATGCCTCACCATAGTTAATGCCCAACTGCTTCTTTTGTGCATCTGTACCGTTATGGTATAAATTGGATGCAGGAATGTATTTGCAAGCAATATTGGCACGCTCAATACCATTGTAGAGTTGTACCATTACATTATACAAAAGAATATTTTCCTTACTTGTGCCAAAATTGGACATGGCATAGTTGGTGGTAGGGTCGTATTGGGCAGTTGTTCTAGAAATAAAATCATCTGTACCCGTTGGAAAATTTATCGACAACTGATTTCCATATCCACTAGTACCAGTCAATTCCGTATATATACCTATTACCTGACTATTAGTATAGTTTACATCCTCAAAAGTCTGTGCAATAGTTAGTTTGGAAGGAGACTGATAGTCCAATAATTTTTTGCAGGAGTTAAGTCCTAAAGAGGCAACAGCTATTGCCAGTATAAACAAGTTACTTTTATTATGTTTCATTGTGCAAGTTTTAAAAATGATTAAAATCCAATATTCAACCCAATCAACATATACCTGCTTCTAGGATATGCCGAATAGTCAACCCCTGGTGTTAATGGGCCATTTCGTGTACTAGCCTCCGGATCAAAACCAGTGTATTTTGTAAACGTATATAGGTTATTAACAGTGGCATATACCCTAAAAGTACTAAATATAGAACGGTCTAGAAACTTCCTTGGCAAAGAATATCCAAAGCTGATATTGGAAATGCGTAAAAAAGAACCATCTTCAATAGCATCTGATGTAAGTATATAATTTCCACGCGTTGGTGCATACGTTTTTGCATTCACATTTGCAGCGGCTATTTGATCCCAATCAGTCATGAAATTACCTTTATCATCAAATGTTTTCCAACGGTTTGCAAACTTTGCCAGCATATTATTACCAGTTGCCTTGTAAGCAGAACCATATTCAATACTATTTGCATTGTATGTTTTACTACCATAAGAGAAATTGATAAAGATGCTCATATCAAAATTCTTATATGAAAATTGGTTATTGAATCCTCCAAAAAACAGCGGTTGATTGTTACCAAGTACAGTTCGGTCTGTAGTTTTCATTACTGAATCACTTTTAACATCCGTTAACTTTTTCAACTTTATTACACCCGGCATGGCTTTTTGCCCTATCAGTGCAGTGGCATCTGCCACGCCTGCATTCAAAATCCAGGTGGCATGTGTAGGATCTGTAAGATTGGAACGTGAACGATCAAAGTCTTTTAAGGTATAAAAGCCATCAGATTTATAACCATAATATTGCCCTACCGGTTGCCCTACCTGTACCAAGAAGTCGCCGTCTCCAGTAGCACCCCAACCAGAAGTTACCGTATAGCTTTGTACACCTCCTTGAAGTTCAAGTATAGTATTCTTATTAAAGGAGATATTGAAACTGCTGTTGTAATTGAAACCCTTCTTTCTTATTACAGTTCCACTTAATTGAACCTCTACCCCTTTGTTTTGAGTTTCACCAACATTCTGATACTGTTGTATATAACCTGTTTGTTGTGGAATATTTGCATTAAGCAATAAATCCTTAGTTTGATTAAGGTATAAATCCACAGAAGCCGATAGCCTTCCCCCAAAAAGTTCCATATCAAATCCAAGATTTCTTGAAACGATTGTTTCCCATTTAAGATTTGGATTAGCTAGATTAGCAGAATAAAGCCCAGGATTTATTGATGCATCAGTAGTGGCATATCCGGCACTTGTTGCACTACTGGTGAAGGTGGTTTGATAAAGATTTCCGTCGGGTATCCTATTATTACCGGCAGTACCATAACTAGCCCTCATTTTAAGATAACCCAACCATTTAAGATTTAGATTTCGCATGTAACTTTCATCACTCATTTTCCAAGAGAACTGTACGGCAGGAAACGTGCCCCATTGGTGTTCGGGAGAAAACTTGGAAGAACCATCCCTTCTTATGGATAAATTCAAATTATACCTGCTTTTGTAAGAATACATTATACGGCCGAAAAAGGAAAGTAACCTATCCCCAGAAGGAGTAGTTGTTGGAGCTGCCTGTATTGCCCCACTTGGAGGATTGGCTTGCTGCACATTTGCAAAAGCATAATCGGGGGTTACGTTAGTAGGAAAGTATCTGATTGTCTGGTCATAAGAAGCACCATCATTTTTAACTGTTTCTTCCCCCACTAAAAAATCAAGTGTATGTAACGAAGATACAAGTGGTCTGTAATTAATAGTATTACTATTGGTTATACTCTTGCCCGAACCAGTACTTAGTGTAATAAAAGGCATATTAGCATAAATGCTTGAGGTACTGGCTACCAAAGTAGTTGTTAAGCCTTGGAAAGAATTTATTTTCTTATCGGTAACAGTATAGCCCAAAACACTGGTAAAAGTTACCTTCGGCGTAATGGTATAGGTAAGTGTACCACTTGTAAGCAATACATTCGTATAGTTATATCTAACAGCATTTAAAGCTGCAACAAGGGGATTGCTCAAATTTATCGTATTATCATAGACAGCTTCTGGATCGTATGTTTCTACATTAATCAATCCATTATAAGGTTGAAACCTAACTGAATTCTTTAAACTATTGTTAGATCCTGTTACCGAAGAACCAGTGGTAGATGTTGCCCCGGTAGCCGAAGAAGTACCAGCCCCATCAATTTCTTGCTGGCTGTACCTTACGTTAATTCCAACTTTTAATTTATCATTTACCTTATTATCAAACCTAAAACTACCCAACGTACGTTTTAAGCCAGAATTAACCATAATACCATCTTCATTAATGTTATTTATGGTGGCATAATAGTTAGAGCCTTCATTTCCTCCGCTAAGGCTAAGCACTTGAGAACTTGTTACAGCACTACGTCCAAATACCTGATTTTGCCAATCTACCATCGGGATGCTTTTATAAATATCCAAATCGTTATAAGCACCATATTTTTTTGCAAATGAATTAGCTGTGTCTGGTAAATAATAACCATTATAATGCAAATGATAGAGTTCGTATTCATACTTAGCAAAATCATAAGGATTCATTACACTTATCTCATTTGTAATCTTTCTTACTCCGGCATTTGTATTGAAATTTATAATGGTGCGCCCTCTTTTTCCAGCTTTGGTAGTAATCAGCACAACACCATTAGCACCCCTAGATCCATAAATAGAGGTAGAGGCAGCATCCTTTAGCACATCAATTGATTTTATCTCCTCTGGCGATAAGATGCTAAGTGCATTATCCAACTGAACCCCATCCACTATATATAAAGGAGAATTGTCTTGGGTAAGGGAAGTACCACCGCGCACTGCAATCTTAATGTCCGCACCAGGTGCGCCTTCGCTCGTTGTTACAGAAACCCCAGCCAGCTTTCCCGCCAATGCCTCGGCAACAGAGCTAACAGGGAAATCTTTCAAGTCCTTCTCTGAAATGGAAGATATGGAACCCGCCAGCTTACTTTTGGCAACACTGCTATACCCAATGTTCACCACTACTACTTCATCAAGATTAGCTGCGCCATCCTCTTCAAGTGTTATGACAATATTATCTTGAGAAGATATAACTGTTGTTTTACCCTTAAACCCAATATGTGATACAACCAACGTAGCATCCCCCTTGCCAGGAACATTTAAGGTAAAATTCCCATTCTTGCCACTCTGACCACCAACGGTTGTTCCCATGAATTTTAAGGAAGCCCCTTCTATCCCCTCTTGGTTATTTCCATTAACAACCCTTCCAGTTATCCTTCTTCCCTGACTCCATCCAACTAAACAGAGAAATGACAAAAATGTAATGACAAACAATCTTTTCTTCATAAACTTTATTTATTTAATAAACACTCGGCCTGACAATCTATTATTAGATATTATTTATTTAATGATAAACGTATTGTAAGACTTCTCCGCAAGCACAGCCGTCATCTTCTTCTGTCCTATCACCAAAGAAAAAGGCTTTTCCCCTTTCTTATTTTCTACCACCACCACAATGCTGCCATCTGGATTTTTAAAGGCAAGTGCATCACCTTCCTGCTTGTTCGTCTTTAGCAAATAAGCCCCCGGACTAACATATCGGCTAAAATGTTTCATCACATAAAACTGGGGATTATAAATTATCTTCTTGGCTTTAGTATCAATGGTTACCGAGCTGTTCTGGCTCCATGCCCAACTGCTCAACCCTGTTTCGTCAAGTACCATATTCCAATACATATACGCCTGACATCCTCCATTCAGGTACTGTTTCATCAGCCCATAAGTATCATCAGCATCCTTCCAGGCATTCTTTCCGTTGTAGCATTTTGTCTCCGTTTCCATCATTGGCAAATTGGTATTCCTTCTTAGGAAAGACAATACATACCGGCTGTTATACTGCAATCCAAGACCCGATATATATTGCATCGTTTCCTTATCATCCAATATATGTTTAAACCAACTGCTATCCTTGTTGGTAATTGTTCCAAACCATATCTGTGCGGGTATCTTCTCTTTTTTAAACAATGGCCCTAAATAGTTTTTTATATAGTTATTCATCGTTTCAGGATTATCCCATTTGCACGAAGGATATTTTGTTTCATAGATAGGTTCGTTCTGCGGATGTATCTGTATGATGTCAACCCCTTCCTTTTTATATTCCAATACATACCTTGCCTGATAGTGCGCATACGTATTCAGGATGGCAGGCTCCATACGCAAACTACCACTATCGTATTTGCTATTGGTTTTCATCCAGGCTGGTGGACTCCAAGGTGATGCCCAAAGTTTTAGTTTAGGATTCACTTTCATGGCAGCCTTTATGTATGGAAGCAAGTACTTTTTATCCCTATCAATAGAAAAACCCTTCAAATCATAATCTCCCGGAACATCATCATAGGAATAGGCATCAATTGCAAAATCGCTTGCCGCCATTGGCGTACGGCAAATATTAAATCTGCTGCCTTCCTTTTGGTCAAACAAGGCATTCATCACCTCATCCCTACCCTTTTCATCCAGTGCCAACAGTGCCTTCCATCCCAATTCATTAAAGCATCCGCCCCAACCGGTTATCTGTTGGGCAGTTGCTTTTGGATCAATAACCAACGCAGAATCTACTTCTTCCTTGTTTATTTTTTCCAATTTCTGAGGGGCTTGCGTAACCCATGGAGCCATCTCGGTAGTACTCACCCATTTTACTTCCTGCGCATGTACAAAAGGAACAATCCCCATCGTTAAAACCAGTAGCATTCCACCTAACAAAAGAGATTCGATATTAATTCTCATAAAAGCAATCATTATTTAAAAAAAAAGTGACAAATCAACGGCTATAATTCCTGAAGAGTAACAAGCAAAAGAATAACTTTTAATCCCAGCACAACCATTTTGTTTAAATAAAATACTATTTTAATATTTAAAACTACAACAAGACAGTATTGTTATTAATATGGTAAAAGTAATAAGCTATAAACAATAACTGTCCTGCACCGTCATGTGATATTTGTTTTTTTTAACTTTCTTATACTATTTTCTTACTAATTGAACCCCTAAGTTCAAATAAAACAGCAAGATTGGATATCTTTAGATTGATACTTCAATGAGCCACCAGCTTTGCAGAATACAATCAGTGGGGTGGTTTCTCTTTATGCAGTAATACTGTAGCAATACCTAAAACAGGAACTGGAAGCCTGCCTGAATTTCTATAACAGGGTATCATTATACCCAATTCTCCATTTGCAAGTCATCAACCCGATTAAATTCCCTTACATTGCTAGATACCAATGTATAATTTAAGCTCATGGCATGTGCGGCAATTAACATGTCGAGCGAACCGATAGTAGTTTCCCTTCTTTCAAGCTTTACCCTTAGCATACCGTACAGTGTAGTCGTAAATGTTTAGTGGACTGAAGAATTTTTGCAAAGCAGCCATATTTTGTTAGGGAAACAAACTTTTAGCAACCCCATATTCCAATTCTGCAACCGTGATTGTGGAGATACCAATGTTAAGCGGAGACATACTTACAAAGCGATCGAGAACTGACTTAGGTTTTTCTTTTATAATGTAAATGCAGATATTCGTATCTAATAGGTAGTTCATTTTTACAGTAATTCGCGGGATTGGGTAGCGGGTTGGTTTCTTTTATCCATAAAATCCTCCGAAAATTCATCTATGCTTTGAAAGAGGTTCTGCCAGGCATTATGAAAAGGGATGAGAGAAATGACATTACCCGTCCTTTTTAAATATACCTTGTCATCATCTATAGAAAACTGTTCGGGCAATTCTATTGCTTGAACCCCGGCCTGTTTTTTTATGTCTATCGTTGCTGCCATCATAACTTTTGCTTTACAACGGAAATAAGAAAGTATTATTGAATGTCAGGTTTATTTTAAAAATGAGGTATCACTACAAAAAGTACAGCAGTCCTGCTCAAGCTCCCTACTTTCGGATATTACTTTAAAGATGATATTGATAGGTCAGAGGGGGAGGCTAGTATTAATCCTCCGCATAATCAACTTCTAATGCGTAAAGGACATTATTATAAAACCGATAATTTATATTCCCTGAGGTTCCCATCCGTGTCACTATAGAATGCCCTTTCCCTTTTGTTTTATCTCTATCCATCCAAAATTGGTCATGATCGAGTTTTTTTAATAATTCAATCTTACCCTCTCCAATTTTAATCCCATTTGTAGCTTTCAGATTCCTATCCTCACAGTATATATTGACAAGTTGAGTCTCTTGTTTCTTTTCGAGGTTGTTATAATAATAATTAAATATTAATCTTACTAAAGCATTTTTATAAATTCTTGTAACAGTATCCCTTTCACCAACAAAATGTTTATCATCATCTGTTGGAAGTATAATTTTTTTATCTAGATATTTATTGATTGAATCTACAGGGGAAAACATTTTAAAATAGCCCAATCCATAATCATGCATGATTAAACTTTGGGAAATTACATTTGAGTCAAATTTCAATATTATCAATAAGCAGATTATTGTTTTTTTCATTGATTTTAATTTAATCATTATTAACCATAAACTTGTCAATCAATAGGCCCCCCATACTCGACTGCGATTGCATAAAGAATATTATTCTTAAAATAAAAATAAACATCTCTACTTATTTCTCCTTTCTCGTCATATAGCAAGATGAGAGAATAGTCTTTCCCTTTGCGAGGGTCTGGTAAAACATGCAACGAATAGCCACAACTGTCTAATTTGGTTATTGCATTTATCCTTTCATCGCCTACTTTAATCCCGCTTTTCGTTTTTATCTTTTTATCCTCGGTATAAATTCCGATAAGTTTAATTATTTGTTTTTTTTGAATCTCGAAGTCGAAGTAGTTTGTAAATATCAGTTTTATACTTGCATTTTTATACATATAAAGTACAGTGTCGTGCATCCTATATTCTTTGTTTATATAGGGTTTAAGAAAGATTTTATTATCAAGGTATATATTTGATTGAATCAAGGGGAGCCAACAGCTTTAACTCATCCAGTTTTGTATTTGAAAGAGTTAAATTTTGTGCATTTATATTTCCAAGTAGTATAAATAGCAATATAAAACTGGTGATAATCCTTTTCATTTAACTTTATTTATTTAGACGATATTGATTTTAATCTCTAACTGTCTATTTCGCTGTAAATATAACACACCAACATAAATGCCTTCTTCTTTATTTGTCCTTTTTGATGAAGAATACCCCCATTTACCCCTCCCAAAAAATATAATTAGGTTATGTGAAACTTTCCTTTGAACCTTACAGAAATTTAGAAACAATATAATTGCCAAATCAACAACATAGCCTTATGAAATTGATTGCATCATACCATCTCTTCATCACAATAACTTCCTTTTTAGGGCTTATAACTGCGGTTTTTGTTGGGTTTAGGCGTAAAATAGTTTTTTCCATGACCATGGAAAAACATTCCATGGGTATGGAAGAACTTTCCATGACTATGGAAGAACGCTCCACGGGTATGGAAGAACATTCCACGGGTATGGAAAAACTTTCCATGGGTATGGAAAAACTTTCCATGGGTATGGAAAAACTTTCCATGGGTATGGAAGAACTTTCCATGGGTATGGAAAAACATTCCATGGGTATGGAAAAACTTTCCATGGGTATGGAAAAACTTTCCATGGGTATGGAAGAACTTTCCATGGGTATGGAAAAACTTTCCATGGGTATGGAAGAACGTTCCACGAGTATGGAATCCATTACAATGGCTTGCAATTATGGCGATAGGCTACAACTGCCCTCGAAAATTGAATTAATCAGACAATAAATTAAAAACAATTAATTCAAAAGGCTTCTACTAAACCTTTAAAAAGGAAAAAAGCCATAAAATAAGTAAAATGGCTCAAGAACACGATCAATTTGATGGACCAAACGAAGAATATGATACACTAGTAAACCAAATATACACAGAGATAATGGCTCTTCCTGCTCCGGGTATTGGTATTCCGGCAACAGTAATGACTGCTTATGATGCTTTGCTGGTGCCTTTTAACACTAGCTGGTCAGTGGCAAAAAGCAAGACGAACTCTACCAAAACGCAGCAAACAACTTTTTTAACCAACCGTGCAAAGTTGACTACTTTTTTGCGTCCTTTTGTGCAAATGTGGTTGTATTTCAATGGTGCCTGCCCGGATGACGTTATCACTGCCACAGGTTTGCGGTTGCATTCGGGTTCTCGCATCAATCATGGTGGACAACCTGCGGAGATTCCGGTAATGGGTCTT
>JANYEU010000134.1 GCA_025362915.1 Chitinophagaceae bacterium
CCAACAGGCTGGAGCGAATTATGAGTTGGAAAACCATTGGCAAAAGTGCTATCGGCACATCACATATTAGTGCCGATAAACCCTGCGAGGATGCCTTGCAGTACAAGATAGTAGTAGACAATAAGGGCAAGGAAGTCTTGATAGCCATTGCTAGCGATGGGGCTGGCAGTGCCAAGTTTGCTAAGGAAGCATCAAATATTGCAAGCTATTTTGGTATTGAGATACTATCTAAACTAATAAAAGACGGCACTAAATTTAATGAGGCATCTATTGTATTGATGTTAGAAACATTGGTGGAAGAATTTACAAAGTTTTCAGAAATTGCCAATGAACCACTTTCTGAATATTCTTGTACGCTATTAGGTTGTGTACTATTTAATACATCATCCATCTTCTTTCAAATAGGCGATGGGGCAATCATCAGGGATGATGGCAATGATGGATATGCAACTGTTTGGTGGCCACAGAATGGTGAATATGCCAACACAACTTCTTTTATTACAGACGATAATGCCTTATCTAATTTGAGGATTTCAGTAATTGATGAAGCAATTAATGAAGTGGCATTGATAACCGATGGATTACAATTGTTGGCATTGAATAATGAAACAAGTACCGTTCACCAACCTTTCTTTAATGGATTATTCAAGTGGCTGCGGTTGGCAGACAAGGAAGAGGAAATAGAAATATTAAATAATAAACTGGAAGAATATCTATCAGGCGATGTTATCAACAACCGCACAGACGATGATAAAACGCTGTTTTTAGGAACAAGAAAATAGTGGTTAGTTGTAAGTTATTAGTGGTTAGAACGTAACAACTTACAACTAACCACTAACAACTAAAGAATGGCTCAATACGCAGGTACCATATCAAGTTACAACGCCACCCAGGAGATAGGCAAGGGAGGGGAGGGGTATGTGTATGAATTGGCAAATAATCCTGCGCAGGTATTAAAGGTTTATTTTGAGGAATTATCTCTCGCCAAAATAGCAAAGCTGCAACTGATGGTGTTAATGGCTAATCCGCAAATAGATGCCTATTCCGCATGGCCAAAGGATATTGTAAAAGACCAGCAAGGGAAATATTGTGGCTTTGTAATGAGGAAGCTTTCTGGCTATGTGCCGCTGCATAACCTGTTTAGCCCAATGGACAGAAAGCGTATGTTTCCCGATAAGGGCTACAACTTTCTGGTGCATGTGGCACGCAACCTTGCCACTGCGTTTTATACGTTGCATGCTGCAGGGCTGGTGGTAGGAGATATCAACGAAGGGAACATATTGGTGAATGCACAAGGGATGGTTGCCTTTATAGATTGCGATTCTTTTCAGGTGAAGGATGGTTCGCATTATCATCTATGCGAAGTGGGCGTTCCCCGTTATACCCCGCCCGAATTGTTAGTCAATACTTCTTTCGAAACAGTTGTGCGTACCATCAATACCGATAGCTTTTCTATGGTTATCCTTATCTTTCAATTGTTATTCTTGGGCAGGCATCCCTATGCAGGAAAGAATAATTCGGCAGGAGATATTGATGAAGAAAAGGCCATCAAAAACAATTGGTTTGCTTATTCCTTACAAAATAATAACGGTAAGTTATTGCCTCCAGCAGATAGCTTTCCTATAAAGAGTTTGCCCGAAGATTTGGTTGCTTTGTTTCATCAATCCTTCGAACAAATAGAGAACAGACCATTGCCTGCAAAGTGGGTTACTGGGTTGGATTCGTTCTTGAAAATGATGGTCAATTGTGCCGTTTCGCCCATACATATCTATCCCTCTGCTTTTAGTATTTGCCCTTGGTGTGCCTTTAAGGAGAAAAGGAATATTCTGTATTTTATTGATGCAAGCTATGCACCCATTACGGAAGACACAGCGGATGTGCATGATTTTATCAATGGGTTTAAGGTAGAAAAACTTTCTTTTCCTAAAATAAAACTCGCCAATCCATCACCCAATGCACTAACACCATTACCCATTCAGCCTAAATATTCCCAATATAAAAAGTATCACCAGCTTACGCTGGTAGCCGGAGTGGTTACAATATTTTCCATAATCACCGCATCAGGATGGGGGTATTTATTTTATGCGCTGGTGCCTGTTGTTGGCTTGCTTCTTAACAAATTCCTTCCGTGGAATGGTAGAATTGCGGATGAATTGGAAAGAAGAAAAAGGTATCATGAAGATTTTAAAAGGCAGTTGGCAGTAATTACACAGTCGTATAACCAACCGTTAGAATTAAATATTTATAAGGAAGCATCTGCCCGTATAGAAAGATTGATTGGTAGCTACACAAATCTGCCGACTGAATTATTAGAAAGACAAAAGGATGCAGAGGAGAAGGTGTATCAAGATCAATTGAATGAGTATTTATCCAATTATCCCATCAATAGCAACGATATACAGGCATTGGGCACTGGAAGAAAAGCAGCTTTAGAAGAGGCTTCCATCACCACTGCAGCTGATATTGCGAAGCTAAAAGCAATAAAAGTACCGGGTATTGGCAGTAAGTTTATCAAGCAGTTGCAAGACTGGCAGCGGCATATTGGTTATGGTTTTGTGTATCATCCAGGTAATAATTTATTGCTGAAGGAAAACAGGGCGGTCATTCTAGAGATGGCTGAGCAAAAGAAACAGTTGGAGGCGGATATTATTAAACTCTATCAAGAAATAAATACACTGAAAACAAATATTACCAATAAACAAGCACAACTAAAAACAAACATCAACATTCTTCATAGGCAATGCTTGCAGGCAGAGCTGGATTATAAAACGTTTAGAAAGCTTATAGCGTAGATTGATTTTAATATACCTGTGGCAAAAGATTGCATACCTGTGGCAAAAGATCGCATACCTGCGGCAAAAGATCGCATACCTGACCCCTCCTGAAATTACTTGACAGCTTTTGGTGTTAATTTTAATATTTGTTTACTGTAATTTGGGTTATTACTTATGCAAGGATACAGCTTTGTTTTTTAATACT
>JANYEU010000138.1 GCA_025362915.1 Chitinophagaceae bacterium
GAATATATATTGCCCCACGAAGAATATTTATCTCCCGTTTAAAATATATATCAACCCAAATATATTTTATATCAACCCATGCAGAATATATATTGCCCCACGGAGAATATTTATCTCCCATATAAAATGTATTTCAACCAAGACAATTACTCAAACAAGCGATGTAAGGATAGATAAGACCACAAAAAAGTATTGGGCAACCGGCTAGAAATTTAGTTACTAGTCGAAAATCTATAGTTTTGGGGTATTAAAAAAGAGGCAGTGAGGAAAATAAAACTTCCTTACTGCCTCTTTTCTTTTGACTATCGACTTTTGACTTTTGACTTTTGAATTAAGACTATCAACTAATGACTTCCCTAGTTGCCATCCATTCCTTTACCTTAGGGAAAGCTATTAAAAACCATTCAGTGTAGAAGTCTGCCTGTTGGGCAAAGGAAGCCTCAATTTTTTCCATGCTTCTGTAGGCATAATTCTCCACCTCATCAAAGTTCGATTCAATCTTACCATCATGATAACCCACAAAAACATGGTCGAACTCATGCTCTGTAAGTCTATTGGTAAACTCGGCCTTGTATTTAAAGGAAAATGCTTTTACAAGAGGTGTATCAAAGCCCATTTCCTCTTGAAGGCGTCTGTGTGCGGCATCCAATGTGGTTTCATTTGGTTTTGGATGGCTACAGCAGGTGTTCGTCCACAAGCCCCCACTATGGTATTTTCGGAGCGCCCTCTGTTGTAGCAACATTTCGCCTTGGCTGTTAAAAATAAAAACACTGAAAGCCCTGTGCAGAAGACCTTGTATATGTGCTTCCATCTTCTCCATAGACCCGATTTCAATATCGTGTTCATCAACCAAAATCACTCTATCCATGCGCTAAAATTAGTGGTATGTTTTTATAATGATACCCTTAATAGTAATTTAATTAAAATGAAATAGTTGTTTACTATACTACATGGGCAATTACAGGCCTATTACTACAAAAGGTTTAGCTGGCTTCTAATGCTCGCCTTGGCTACAATGAATAGTTTTCTATAATCTGGAACACGAATACGCTCGCTCATAATTTTTTGTGGCTGCAACTGTTTTATCTTATTAAACAACGATAAATAGTATTTATAAGCCACATACACCCCAAATCTTGCCTGCAATGGCAATTGTATGATGGCAGAATAAGCATTGTCAAAATCTTGCTGAATGTCTGCCTCAATGGATAGCTTATCAGCTCTTGTGAAATTCCTAAAGTCGCATTCTGGAAAATACACCCTGTGCAGTCCTTCATAATCGGCTTTAAGGTCTCTCAAGAAATTTACTTTCTGAAATGCAGCACCTAAGCTCCTTGCTCCAGGTTTCAATTGTTCATATTGGGTTTTATTGCCATTGCAAAATACGTACAAACACATTAATCCTACCACTTCGGCACTACCATAAATATATTCTTCGTAGCCGGATTTGTCATATTTGGTTTTATCCAAATCTAGTTCCATACTATGCAAAAAAGCATCTATCAGTGAAATATCTATACCATATTGATTAACGGTTTGTTGAAAGCTATTGAGTATTGGGTTGAGGCTTATCTTATTTTTAATGACTTTGTAGGTATCTTTTTTCAATTCTTCCAACAGCGTGGCCTTGTCATAATCATGAAAGGTATCTACTATCTCATCGGCCAAACGTACAAAACCATAGATGTTAAAAATAGGCTGGCGCAATGATTTCCCTAGCATTTTGATAGATGAAGAAAAGCTGGTACTGTATTTCTCAGTAACATTTTTGCTACAATCCATACTTATCTCGTGGAATAGTTGCATGTTTGCCATACGTGTTTTTAAAAGTTTATTCGTTTTTAAGCATTAATAATCGTATCCTATCGTGTACCACTTATTCAAAAGCTTTCATCACTTCTTTTGCCACCACTTCGCCACTAATCAAGCTAGGCGGAACACCTGGTCCAGGCACTGTCAACTGACCGGTATAGAACAAATTTTTCACCTTTTTACTTTTGCAGGAAGGTTTTAGTATGGCAGTTTGTAAAAGGGTGTTTGCCAATCCATAAGCATTACCTTTAAAGGCATTGTACTCCCCAATAAAATCGCTCAATGCAAAAGATCGTTTATAAATAACATGCTCCTTGACAGATTGTTTTAAATGCGTTTCCATTCTGTCAACAATCATATCAAAATATTTATCCCTCAATGTTTCCTCATCACCCGTAAGACCACTTGATACGGGAATCAACAAGAAAAGATTTTCACATCCCTCTGGTGCCACCGTATTGTCTGTTACCGACGGGATACATACGTAGAACAATGGATTTGTGGGCCACTGTTTCGAAGTATATATCTCATCGCCATGCACTGCAAAAGAAGTATCGAAGAAAAGAGAATGATGGGTGAGATTATCCAGTTTTTTATCCAATCCTATATAATACAACAAACAACTAGGTGCCATCACCCGTGTATCCCAATATTTATCCGAATAACTTCTGTATGCCTTTGGCAATAGTTTTGTTTCGATAAAATGGTAATCAGCAGAACCGATTACAACATCAGCTTCAAAATAATTGGTAGTTGAAAGTGGAGAGTCCAAAGTCGAAAGTAAAGATTCTGGAGAAGTGCTTTTCACACCAACGGCTATTCCATCCTTAATGACTATTTCTGTAACATCTTCATTAAACCGAAATTGTACACCCAACTCTACTGCAACCTTATACATGGCATCCACTACTTCATACATCCCTTTTTCAGGATACCAAGTTCCACCAATGATGTCGGCATAATTCATCAAACTATATAAGGCTGGCGTATTTTCTGCCAATGCTCCCAAGAACAACACAGGAAACTCCAGTAGCTGACGTATTTTTTCATTCTTAAACAAAGAGCGTACATGGCCTTGTATGGAGTTGAAAACATCCAATTTAAACAAGCCACTTATCAAATCCAAATCAATAAACTCCGTTAATGACCTTCCCGGTTTATGCACCAGTTTGTTAATGCCTACCTTGTATTTATACGCTGCTTCTGCTATAAACTGTTCAAACTTTTCTGCACTGCCGGGTTCTAATTCATTAAAAAGTTGTTTGAGTGCATCGTAGTTTGCCGGAATATCCATCGGGGCATCGTTCCAATAAATCCTGTAGGATGGGTCTAATCGTTTAAGGGTATAATAATCGGAAACCTTTTTGCCAAACTGGTTAAAATATCGTTCAAAAACATCGGGCATCCAATACCAACTGGGTCCCATATCAAAAGTAAATCCATCAACCGAAAATTTTCTTGCCCTTCCGCCTGGCATAGAGTGCTTTTCTAAAATTGTTACATGGTAACCAGCCTTCGCCAGAAAACTGGCTACAGATAATCCAGAAAAACCGGCACCAATTACAACAACATTCTTTTTTTTTGTTAGCATAATTGCTTGGGGTTTCAAGTTTCAGGTTGCGAGTTACAAGTAAAAACAGGTATTTGAAACCGGTAACCAGTAACTTGTATCTAGTGCCGGTCTATCTGAGCCTTCAACAACTTGCGGGCAAAGTGTATCCGACTTTTAATGGTACCTAATGGCTCGCAAAGCATATCGGCAATTTCATGGTATTTATAACCATCAAAATATAGTAGAAACGGGTTTTTAAAAATAATAGGTAGGTCATGTATGGCAGCGTAAACCTCCTTAATATTGATGCCTGCAATGGCTGCATTAGAAACCGCCCCTTGATTATAATCTAATAGATAATCGTTTGGAGTGTTGTCAAAAATGGTATTTTGTTTAGCCTTCCTACGATAGTTATTAATAAAAATATTTCTCATAATGGTATAGAGCCATGCTTTTACATTGGTTCCATCATTATATTTTTCCTTATTTGCCAATGCCCTAAGCAATGTTTCCTGAAACAGGTCTTTTGCTTGCTCGTGATCCCTCGTAAGGGTGATTGCAAAGGGTTTTAAGAACTCTGTATTATTGATTAACATGTAATCGAATTCAGCTGTTGACATAATATTTTGTTTAATAATTATTTTAACGAAGTTAAACGTAAAAAGTTTGTTCTATTGCTTTTTATTTTTACCTTTTTCTTCAATAGGCAATAATATTGCCACAATGCGCAATAGATTTGCCCCGTTCTGCTAATATACTCTAAAAAAGTTTATTTAGTTTCGATATTCTTAAAAAAGTTTTTGTTTAACGTTAAAACCTGATTTAAAATGAAAGTATATGAAAAGCTATTGGCCGATAATAAGGAGTGGGCAAATGGAGAGGTTGCCAGAGATCCCGAATTTTTTACCCGCCTTGCTGGCTTACAAACGCCAGAGTTTCTGTGGATAGGTTGTAGCGACAGCCGCGTACCTGCGGATAGGATTACCGCTACGCAACCAGGGGAGATATTTGTACACAGGAACATTGCCAATATGGTGGTGCATACTGACTTGAATTTGTTGAGTGTTTTGCAATATGCCGTAGAAGTGTTGAAGGTAAAACACATTATTGTATGCGGACATTATGGCTGTGGTGGCGTAAATGCAGCCATGACACATCATTCGTTTGGCATCATCAATAAGTGGTTACGGAATATAAAGGACGTGTATAGGCTGCACAAGGATGAAGTGGATTCATTGCCTACCGAAGAGGAAAGATTGGACAAAATGATAGAACTAAACGTGAAGGAACAGGTAATGAACCTTGCCAAGACTTCAATAGTTCAATCTGCGTGGAAACACGATAACCGCCCCGACTTGCACGGATGGGTATATGGATTGAAGAATGGGATCATCAATCCAGTTTTTGAATTGCCAGCAAATAGCCCGATAGATCCTTTTTATGTGTATGATAATTTGTAGAAGAAGTCTCATTAGGTTTTTGTTATAAAAAGGAATCTAGTTAAAATAAAAAGCCCGTTAAGCAATTTGCTAACGGGGCTTTTTTATTTGTATATAAAGTTATGAACTACATTTTCTTGGCATCTTCCAAAAACTTGGCAAGACCAATATCAGTCAAAGGATGCTTCAACAAACCTAAGATCGAATCTAATGGACAGGTACAAACATCGGCACCAGCTTCTGCACACTTAATGATATGTAGAGGGTTACGGATAGATGCAGCTAGTATTTCAGTTTGAAAACCTTGTATGGAATAGATGTTGGCAATCTGTGCAATTAACTCAACGCCATCCCAGTTTGTATCATCTATACGACCGATAAACGGAGAAAGGTAAGTAGCACCAGCTTTTGCAGCCAAGATAGCTTGTCCTGCACTGAAAACCAATGTACAGTTTGTCTTGATTCCGTTATCTGTAAACCATTTGATAGCTTTAATACCTTCTTTTATCATCGGTACTTTTACTACTATGTTTGGGTGTATGGCAGCCAATATCTTTCCTTCTGCCACTATTTCATCAAAAGTTACAGATAGTACTTCTGCACTGATGTCGCCATCTACCATTTCGCAGATAGTCTTATAATGATTCAAGATGGCATCGGTTCCTTTGATACCTTCTTTGGCCATTAACGTAGGATTGGTAGTTACACCGTCCAAAATACCTAAGTCATTGGCTTCTTTAATCTGCGCCAAGTTTGCTGTGTCGATAAAAAATTTCATGATTTAAATTTAGTGAGTATTAAAATAGAATCCGGGACTCTTGGAGTCATTCTCTTTGTAGCTAAGAGAAAAAAATCGGCAGGCTACTCACATCGCACCGCTACAACCGCCTATCCTTGCTGTATTCCTACCCTGGGGAGTTTTAGCAGGAGCTGGTCGTATGAGACCTGCCGGGTGCAAATGTAGGGGTTGATTTTGAAATGACCCAATGAAAGTTGACTTTTATCCCCCTTTTTATTAATAATTCCCCCAAGCCGTCTTCGAATTCAGGTTTGCCAACCCTATCAGTTCATCGCTTCTGCCACTATAGGAGTGATAATAAACCAAGACAGTATAGTTATTCTCTGTTTCCCAATAATTGCCTTCTGTCCATGCAAAACTGGCAGGTGCATCAGGATTGCTTCTGTCTTTGGTTGTATAGTTATAGCTATAAATGCCCTGTTTCAGCAATAATGTGTTCTCGTAAACACCCCTGAACGGGTTAAATCTCATCTTGCTACTATCGTCAAAGTGATTCTGCGTCAATTCTCCTGTCAGGTAAACATCTTTCCCTGCCAATGGCTTGCCTTCCGCAGGATAATAGCTAAAAAGTACATTGGCATAATCTGTTTGCCACCAGCCATAAGGCACTTCCGATGAGCCAATATTCATCCCCCCAAAATAATTTACATAAAAGGCAAATTGCTGCTTCAGCCTGTTGCCATCTATTTTTAGGTACACCTTATTGGGCAGCACCTCCTTATTTATCTTATCCACCCAAAAACTATAAAACCTAAAACTTGTCAAATCCAGAAACCTGTATTCCTTTGATGCCTCAAAAATGCAGTCCCTTTCCCCATCATATTCTATCGAATTGCCGCGTATAAAAGCGGGTTGAAGGTTATTCCGTCCTTCGTCCCATTTATAATTCTGCACCACCACCGTCTTTACCTGTTGTACAGGATTGGGGATATTCAACTGACCTACATCTACCGTAAATTGCAACTTTTGGTGTGTCAGCACCAGCGTATTATCATAAGGTTGGGTAAGTTTGCCTGTTATCACTGCCTTATTGTTCACAATAAATAGTCGTTTGGTAAAGGCAAGTTTGGTGGTATCACCATCCAGAAAAACCTTTAGCAGGTAATTGCCGCTTTTCGTTGGCATACAATCCTGATTGGGTAATAATGCTTGGTAATGAATGTAATTGACCAATGCAATGGACGAAACCTGATAGTCGTTGATGCGTTCTTGCTGAAAGCCTTTTATATAATCAAAGCCACTCAGGTTAGCCTGCTGCCAGTCAGCATCGCACAGTACGAATGTGTAATAATAGTTTTTTATGTTGGCATCAAGGTCGTCAAAATGTAGTTCCAGTTGCTCTCCCGAGTTCAATGATAGCACAGGGATACTTAGTTGCTGGTTCACCTTAAACAGTTTTACCGTATGTATGGCAGGCATATAAATACCCTCTGGAGATTGCGCGATAACCAAAAAAGGAAATAGTAAACAGGAAATTAAAAAAGACTTCATAAAAGCATCAAAAGGTGAAACGGTGTGTAAACCTACAA
>JANYEU010000153.1 GCA_025362915.1 Chitinophagaceae bacterium
GTACGAAAGCTTACAAGAAATATATGCTGCATTACCAGATGATTGGAAGGTATTTGTAGAATACAAGGCATTCGAACCTAACTTCTATTCAATGAGTGTGGGAGATTGGGGACAATCATATTTATTCGCTTCCAAACTAGGACCAAAGGCTTATACTTTGGTAGATTTAGGTCACCATTTACCTAATGCTAACATCGAACAGATTGTTAGTTTGCTGATGATGGAAAACAAGTTGGCAGGCTTTCATTTTAATGATAGTAAATATGGTGATGATGACCTTACCGTTGGTTCTATCAATCCATATCAATTATTCCTAATCTTCAACGAATTGGTAGAAGGGATGGATGCTAAAGACATGAACCACGCTACAGATTTAGGCTGGATGATTGACGCTAGCCACAATGTAAAAGACCCATTGGAAGATTTATTACAATCTATCGAAGCCATCATGATTGCTTATGCACAAGCTTTATTGGTTGATACAAAAGCATTAAAAGCTGCACAAGAAATTAATGATGTAGTTGCTGCGCAGGAGATATTACAAACCGCTTACCGTACAGATGTTCGCCCATTGGTTGCCCAAGCAAGATTATTATCTGGTGGAGCAATTCAACCAATTAAGTTGTTCCGTGAGCAACAAGTAAGAAAGCAATTGGTAAAAGCAAGAGGAGAAAAAACTGCCGCAACCGGACTTTAAGCAATTATGAGTTATGAGATATGAATTATGAGTTAAATACTCGTGGTTTCTTTACTCATAACTCATAATTCATAACTTATAACTATGCTTTCTGTTATCGCCATATTTGATATTGGTAAAACCAATAAAAAGTTCTTTCTGTTTGATGAAGAATATCAAATAGTGTTTGAGCAACTTCAACAGTTTCCAGAAACAGTTGATGAAGATGGTTTTCCTTGCGATGATATTCATGCACTTACTGCTTGGATACGTCAGTCTATTCAGGAAATACTTTCCATGAAGGCTTACGCTTTGCAAGCCATCAATTTCTCGGCTTATGGTGCAAGTTTTGTTCATTTGGATGCTATTGGAAATGTTGTTGCGCCATTGTACAATTACCTGAAACCTTTCGCCGATTCCTTAAAGGAAGACTTCTATAATAAATATGGCGGAGAAGAACTATTTTCTGTAAAGACTGCTTCTCCTGTTTTGGGTAACCTTAATTCTAGTCTTCAGATTTATCGGTTAAAACATGAAAATCCCGAGTTATTCACTCAGATAAAACACTCTTTACACCTTCCACAATACCTTAGTTTCCTTGTTTCTGGTCGGTTCTTTTCGGATATTACCAGCATTGGCTGTCATACAGCCTTATGGAACTTTACAGAATATCGCTACCACGATTGGGTTCATCAGGAGGGCATTGGCGAAAAGCTAGCCCCTATCCATCCATCCAATCAGATGATGCACATAAATATCAACGATAAACCGCTACTTTGTGGTACTGGTTTGCATGATAGTTCTGCTGCACTCATCCCCTATTTGGCTAGTTTCACTGAACCTTTTGTGCTTATTTCTACAGGCACTTGGTGCATTACCCTCAATCCTTTCAACAAAAACAACCTTACTCCACACGAGCTAAAGGAAGATTGTTTGTGCTATATAGATTTTCATGGTAACCCAGTGAAGGCTGCACGTTTATTTGCGGGGAATGAACACGAAATACAAACAAAAAAACTTGCAGAACAGTACAATGTTGCAAATGACTATTATAAGACTGTTGCTTATCAACCGGAAATCATTGCCCAATACCAAACTGACAACGCCAAGACCATTCAACAATCGGGATTAAAAGTCTCCTCTTTTGGAGAAAGGGATTTGCAAGCATATCCCACTTACGAAGAAGCATACCATCAATTGATAATTGATATTATGCAAATGCAAGTGGCTAGTACCAACCTTGTATTGCAAGGCAGCACCAAGAAATTGTTTGTGGATGGTGGTTTTAGCAAGAATCCTATTTACATGAATTTATTGGCCGCAGCTTTTCCTGCCACCGAGGTTTATAGTACTTATGTTGCACAGGCTACAGCCATTGGTGCTGCCATTGCTGTTCATAAACAATGGAACAGTCAGCCTCTTCCCATAGAAAAAATCATTCAGTTAAAGCGTTTTAAATAAGAATTAAGTATTTTGATAGTTATTGATTATAGCATCCTGAGTGTATCTAAATGTTAAACTAGAAGTTTATGTAGCTATTAATTAAAATATCTTAGTTTCAGAGGCTGTTGCAAACAACATTCCCCATTATGAAAAGAAAAGATTTATATAGTTACATAGACATAAATTACTATTCGGCAACGCCCAAATACCTTCAGCTTGCCAATGCAATCATTAAAGCCATCAACGAAGGGAAGCTAAAAAAGGATGAGTCGCTGCCGTCTTTGAATGAATTGGGAGATGAATTTGAGATAGCACGTGCCACGGTGGAAAAGAGTTATAAGCACCTGAAAGAGATTGGCATAATTGCTTCTGTGCCTGGCAAAGGATACTTCATTAAAAATACTCAGCTAAACAATCCATTAAAAATATTATTGCTGTTCAATAAATTAAGCCCACATAAAAAGGTTGTGTACGATTCGTTTGTGGCACATATTGGCGAAACCGCTTCGATAGATCTGTTTATCTATAATAATGACTTTTCTTTTTTCAAGAAACTTTTATCCCCCCGTATCAACGATTATACGCACTATGTCATCCTGCCCCATTTCATGGAGGGTGGCAGTAGTGTGCACGAAATAATCAATACCATTCCCAAGCATAAATTGGTGCTTCTGGATAAGTTAATCCCTGGTGTGACAGGCGATTTTGCTGCAATATATGAGAACTTTGAGAAAGATATCTACTACGCCTTGGAAGAGGCAAAGGAGCATTTGAGTAAATATCACACCATTAAGATAATCTTTCCAGAATACACACATTTTCCTGTAGAAATAGTAACAGGCTTTGAACGTTTTTGTGATGAATATGCTTTCAAACATTTTGTTGTGAGGAATTTGAAGAAAGAGCCCATCAATAAAGGGGAAGTTTTTATTACATTGATGGAAGACGATTTGGTTGTTTTGATAGAAAGGATTGTATCCATGCCATTAATAGTGGGTAAAGATGTAGGCGTTATCTCTTATAATGAATCCTCTGTAAAAAAGATTATCCTTAATGGCATTACCACTGTTTCCACCGACTTTCAATTGATGGGCGAACGTGCTGCACAGGCAATATTAGACCAATCGGTTGCCCATGAGGAAATCCCCTTTCATTTAACGCTGAGGGCTTCGTTGTAATCAGTTAGTAATTATAAATATTAGTTATCAGTTAAACAAGTTATTGATAAGCCTTATGCAGAAGATTATCCTAAAAATATCGCCGTATTTGCCAAAAAGAACAGCATTACCTCACAGATAGTGTGGCTTTGTCTTCTTCGCATAACAATCATTTTTATTAAATGACGAAACTAGCCAAATAAACATAATTCCCTCCAATTATATCTTTATTTGAAAAAGTTGTTTATCCTAATTTGAAGGCTTTTTGTTTTTGGTTCATTTTTAGTCTGAAAAGAGGCAAAGTCAGCACTCTTTTACATAAAGTCAGCACTCTTTTACTAAAACCTGACAAGCGGAGTACCATTCTTGTCAGGTTTACTACAAATCTTGTCAAGTTTTATCAAAACTTGACAAGCGAAGCACCTTTCTTGTCAAGTTTATCCCTAATCTTGTCAAGTTTTATCAAAACCTGACAAGCGGAGTGAATATCTGGTTAGAATTCATGAAAAGAGAGCTGACTTTGATAATAAATAGGGTGTTAGTATATATTTGTAGAGAGATAAAATTAAATAACCGTTCTATTGAATATTCTAAATAAAATATTGGGAGGAAGGAAATCAGAAAAGCCATGCCACGCTATTACTTACGAAAAATTAGAGTTAGCTCAAGAGTTATAAAATATGGTTACGACCCAAATACACTCGACGATTTTGGACAAAATCCTTTTTTTAAAATTGTCTATAACAGTAGAGGAACGCAAATTGACTTTTTGAGATTATTTATATCTTATGGAGCAAATATAAATTTTCAAAACTCAGGTGATTTGTCTAGTCCTGTTTTTCATGCAACAGGAAATGCCTTAAAGGTTTTGATAGAAAATGGAGCCAAATTAAAAATCAAAAATAAGCATGGATCAACTCCATTGCATAGCGTAACCAATGTTGAGAATGCGGAGTTACTCATTAAATTGGGTCTTAACATCAATGAGAAAGACAACCTCTTTTCTACTTTACTACACGAAAGTGTTTTTGAAACGAATGAATTAGTAAAATTTTTATTGACAATGGTTCAGAGATTGATGCGCAAGACGTAAATGGCTGTACTCCATTGATGTATTTGGCACGAACAGAATATGTAACAGAAGAAGATGAACAGAAAGACATTCTTTTCAAAGCAAAGTATCTTATTGAGGCTGGGGCAGATGCAAGTTTGAAAGATAATTTTGAAAAGTCAGCAGTTGATAATGCCAACTCTGTAAATAATAATGTGTTTGCTGAATGGCTGAGAAATCAAGAAGTAAAGTCATTATAATTAATACCGTATCAGCCAATTAGGTCTTACTGTTAAATTATGTTAGCGAAGCATATCCGAATGAAAAGGCAGATATTATAGATTTAAAACGAGAGTGTTCCATCTAGCTCAAGTATTCAGCGAAGCTTGTCACTTGGGCTTATTAGTCAAACCAGTTTCTAACTGGAAAATGCTTATATAAAGCTCAATATTTTACATCGAAGCAATCCTTGCCAATGCTGCCATAAAGGTTTTATGGTTTTTAAAGTCGGCTCTGAACTTTTTGCCTACCACCGTGCCAAAACTTAGCACTTTTCCCCTTATCTCTTCTATGTTTGCCGTAGAATCGTCCGTTCCATTGCTATTAAGAATCCTCATCTCCTCATCTAGCAGCATGGCAACGCAGGCAAAATGTACAACCGAAAAGTAAATAATGATATGCTTTTCATTCATCGGCACTTGTTTGTTTCGCACATTTATTATCCTATTGTTCAATACATGAAAATCAGCAGCCGTAAAATAGCCTAAGTCTGTAATAAAGCTATGGATGGCATAGTTTTCATCGCCAAGCAGACGCTCGAATAGCACAAACGCCGTTGCCGAGTAAGTGTGGTGAATATCCGTATTGTTGAAGGTAAAAAGTATTGGGGCTTGATGAGTGTTTGTGGGCATAGAGATGTTATTTAATGAATGATGATACGAAAATCATTTCCATTCAAAAGGAAGCTTGTAAAACTTTACTGCCAAAGGTTTTATTTGTTTCTAACCATTACTTGTTTTGAAGAGCAGTGTACCCAAGAATAAATATTGATACAAGGGAGGTCGCTTAAAAAGAACGCCGATACAATAAAAATTGGAAGTTTATGGGCATAAAAAAAGCCACACATCTGTGTGACTTTTTACCTGCTCCCGAATCTGGACTTGAACCAGAGACCCTCTGATTAACAGTCAGATGCTCTAACCAACTGAGCTATTCGGGATTACTACCTTTATGTTTTCCGAGACCCTTTTGATTAATCCCGAAGTTTCGGGACTAAACCAACTAAGCTATTCGGGAGTGTTTCTCTTTGTTTCGGGTTGCAAAAATAGGGGTTGAAATTTAATGGCAAAAATTATTTTACAATTATCCAAAAATTCCTGCCTTTTCCATGCCAATATACACGCCATCTGCACGTTCTTCTGCCAAATAAGTTTTTAAATAGTATCCTTCTCCTGTTGTATTCCTCCCATTTTGCAGATTAAAAGCGTATCTGTGCAACGGACAAACAATATTTCCAACAGCATTAATATAGCCCTCAGCCATAATGCCACTTGCATGGGGACACTTGTAAGCACACGCAAAAAGGGATTGGTTAAATTGGGCAAGGGTTACCTTTTTACCATTGGCTTCCACGACACACATATTGTTCGATTGAAAATCCAATTCGGCAATGCTATCTGCTACCTTATACCATTTGATTTCTTTTGGCATGGCGAATGTTTTATATAAAAGTTACAAGTTTCAGGTTACTGGTTTCTAGTATGTAAACCCTGCAACTTGTAACCAGTAACTAATAAGATACTTCCTTGTAAGGATAACGTACACCATACATCTCACGTACCTTGTTTACTATCACTTCTCTTAGCAGGTCTGTATTGCTTTTTTCGGTGGCAGATATAAATACACAATTATAGTTTGTTTCGCGTTCCCAGCGTTCTTTCAGCTCACGCAGTATATCCTGTTTTACGCTTGAGCTAAGCCATTCATCAAAATACTTGGTCTCGTACAAATCCATCTTGTTAAAAACGGTGATGATGGGCTTGTCAAATGCCTTTAGTTCTTGCAATGTCTTGTTTACCACCCCAATCTGGTCTTCATATAGTACATGCGAAGTATCTACCACGTGTATCAATATATCTGCTTCCCTTACTTCATCCAAGGTGCTTTTAAAACTTTCCACCAAATGATGGGGCAGCTTTCTGATAAACCCAACAGTATCACTCAGCAGGAATGGGGTATTTTCAAACACTACTTTTCGGGTAGTAGTATCAAGTGTGGCAAATAATTTATTCTCGGCAAATATATCGCTTTTGCTAAGTAGGGTCATGATGGTACTCTTGCCCACGTTGGTGTACCCCACTAATGCCACTCTAATAAATTCGCCCCGTTCCTTGCGTTGTGTAAAAGCTTGCTTATCTATCTCCTGCAACCTTTTGCGCAGCAACGAAATCTTATCTTTTACTATACGCCTATCCGTTTCTATTTCTGTTTCTCCCGGTCCGCGCGAGCCTATTCCTCCACCTTGTCTTTCCAAGTGCTTCCACATCCCTTTTAGTCTCGGAAGGATGTATTGGTATTGTGCCAATTCTACCTGCACTTTTGATTGGGCAGTACGGGCACGATTGGCAAATATGTCCAAAATTAAATCGCTTCTATCTACTGTTCTTACTTTTAGTTCGCTTTCTATATTGATAATTTGAGAACCTGTAAGCTCATCATCAAATATTACAATACCTATGTTTTTATTGAGTACGTAATTTTTAATTTCCTCCAGCTTCCCTTTCCCCACAAAGGTCTTGCTATCCGGACGCTCCAGTTTTTGTGTGAACCTTTTTACGGTAATGGCTCCGGCAGTCAATGCCAGAAATTCAAGTTCGTCCAGATATTCTTCTACTTGTTCGGGTGTTTGGTTCTTTTGTACAAGCCCAACCAACACCGCTCTTTCTTCTTCTTTAATCTTTTGTTTCTCTATCAAAATATATTATTTGATTTATTTAATTCAACCAGTTTATAAATGTACAGGTTTATTTTCATTAACTAAAAAACCCTGAAAGCATCAGCAATCAGGGTTCAATAATTTATTGCTTATACTTACTACAAACCACCAATAGATACACCGATGGAGTAACAATTTAAAGTAGGACCAGCACCCGATTTTGTAACACCAAGTACATTAAAGTCGCCATGCAAAGAAACAAAACCGTAACCAACCCTTGCACTAACTGCGCCCATCATTCCGTTAAGATAGCGTTTATTGCTTACTTTTTCTATGTAAGTAGGGCCATAAATGCTAGCACCAGTAGATGTTTGTAAATCTTTACCCTTAGTGTAACCTTTTAAAAGAACACCAATTTTGACACCCAAAGAGGCTTTAAAACCCGTTGTCTTGTTTTCGGGATGCGCATAATAACGGAATTCGGCAGGCAATTCTGCATAGATGGTAGTTAATTTTAGTTTATTAAAATGTTCACCATTAGTCCTATCCGTAAAAGGTAATGTGCTGCCTGTTCCAGCTAAATCTACTTTTACATGATCAAAATAGATGTTGCTAGAGCCTATGCCAAGGCCATAAGCCAGGCTAAAATGTGGGTTAGACATTATTGGCTTATCCATCATCACATAAAAATTAAAGTGTCGGCCAAAACCTTTTGTGCGTACACTATCCGGGGTATTAGCCCAACCATCGTAACCAAATTGAAATATAAAATGATCGGCAGGTCTTTTATTCAAATCTATCTTGCTCCAATCTTTTTTAATTTCCGGTATAGGAGCTGTCTTGATTGAATCTTTTGAGTGATGTTTAAGAAGTTGCGCTTGAACGGTTACTACTGATGCAGAGATAACGATGAGCAGAGTTAATAATTTTTTCATTCGTATTCGGTTAGACCTACCACTTGCTTTTGTACAAGTGCGACAAAAATAAAAGAATTAGACCCAACAAAGGGTTAAAATTTTATCTGTAATAATTAATTTAATTGGAGCGGAATGTAATGGAACTGATACGGATTCTAAACCACACTCTCCAAGTAGCTTGACAATTGCATTGAAAGTTAAATTAACTCCCGAAAGGAAACACACCTGTTATTTTCATTTAGTGAGTTTTTGAGGAAAAAATTGGTTATTTGTGTGTCTATTCTCGCTGAGATTGGTGTTCTTCACAACACCAAAACCCTATAAGGGCTTTGAGCCCCTTATAGGGTTTCATACCTGCGAAAATTATTAATACACCCCTTTCATTCAAATCGTTTAATGATGGGTGTAAAATGCTTTTCTTTGCAACAACAGGGGAAGAATGCTTTATTAGATTAAAAAATAACTGTTACAAGGGCGAAGACTATAATAGTTTTATGGTGAGCCGACAATACATGGCATAAATGGATATAAGCTTAAAAACAGAACAACTCAATAAATTAGTTCCGTTTCATGTTTTGGTTGACCGTCAACTGAATGTGGCGGGCTTTGGCAGATTTATACCCAAATTTTTCCAGCTAACTATAGGAAATCCATTTTTTAATTATTTTACAATCACAAAACCAAATACAGCAGAGACATCTTTTGAAGGGCTGCAGGAACTTATTGATGAGCTTTTAATAATTAGATATAAGCAAAACAATGAGTTGATAATAGAGGGGCAGGTGGAATTTATAGAAGATGCAAACTGCCTCATGTTTATTGTTTCTGCAAGGGTTTCTGATGACGTACTTGCGCAAGATATTGCCGAGAAAAAACTGGTACAGAATAAATTGGATGAGCAACGTACCTTTTTTGAGGACATACTTAATAGCATCCCATCAGACATTGTGGTGTTTGATGCCGAACATAGATACCTGTTTTTGAACCCGATAGCCATAAAGAATCCTGCGTTAAGAAAATGGATGATTGGTAAGCGGGATGAAGATTACTGTGAATACATGAATAGACCTCTCTCTATTGCACAGAATAGACGTGAAAAGTTTAACCAGATAATTGCCACCAAAAAGCTAACCGCTTGGGAAGAAGAATTGATTACAAAAGATGGTGAGAAAGAATACCATATAAGGAATATGCACCCTGTATTGGATGAAATGGGAAATGTGAAATTGGTAATTGGCTACGGAATAAATATTACTGAAAGAAAATTGATAGAGCAACAACTGGAACAAAAGGAAAAAAGCTACAGGGATTTGTTCAATTACAGCCAGGCGCTCATTTGTACCCACGATTTGCAAGGCAAGATACTTTCTGTAAATCCTGCATTGTGCACAACAATTGGCTATTCAGAGTTGGAACTTGTAAATAATTCTTTGATTGATTTTATTCCTGAAAAAGATAAACCAAAATTTCAACCAGAATATTTAGACAAAATTTTAAATGAAGAGAAATCTGGTGGTTTGTTTAGGGTGGTACATAAGGATGGTAGCATCTTGTTTCTCTTATACCAAAACTACCGGGTGGAGGAACAAGGCGTAGAGCCTTATGTAATAGGGTTTTCTCAAGATATTACAGATAGGATAAGGGCAGAAAAAGAATTGCTGATAGCAAAGAAAATGACCGAAGATTCTGCACGTGCCAAAGAGGTTTTTTTGGCGAACATGAGCCACGAAATCAGAACACCCATGCATGGGATTATTGGCATATCAGATTTACTTTCGAGAACAAAACTGGATGAGGAGCAGGAAAATTACCTGAAACTAATTATTGATTCAGCCAATAACCTCGTTGTAATTATTAATGATATTCTTGATATAGAGAAGATTGGTTCGGGTAAGTTTGAGTTTGAAAAAGTAGATTTTAAGATTGCCAATAAGCTAAATACCACCATTAAATCGTTTCAATACAAGGCAAAAGAAAAGGGTATAGAACTTGAACTCCGTTGTCATTTTGATAAAAAACTGGTTGTAAAAGGAGACCCCTACAGGCTTGGGCAAATAATGAATAACCTTATTAGTAATGCACTCAAGTTTACCAAGAAAGGAACGATAACAATTGATAGCAGTATAGAAAAAGGCGACAAAGACGCAATATTGCTCAAATGTTCTGTTGCAGACACTGGTATAGGTATAAATGCAGATAAGCTTTCAATAATATTCGATCCATTTGTGCAAGCCTCCTCTGATACAGCAAGAAAATATGGTGGCACAGGGCTTGGGTTATCCATCTGCAAAAGTTTGATAGAAATGCAAGGCGGTAAACTGTTTGTCGAAAGTACCGAGGGCGTTGGTACCACTTTTTCATTTGTGATACCGTATCAACATAGTGCACCAATGGTTTTGGTACATGATTCTGTGCCGGATAAAAATGATGAAGTTGTTTTTACATACAATAGGGTTTTGTTGGCCGAGGATGTAGAAGTAAATCAATTTTTGGCAAAGGTTATTCTAGAGTCTAAAGGGTTAAAGGTAGATATAGCAAATAATGGTATAGAGGCACTTGCATTTCTGGTACAGAACGATTATGACCTGATATTGATGGATGTGCAAATGCCGGAAATGGATGGTATAACTGCCACAAAAAAAATAAGACAAATGGCTGATACCAAGAAAGCATTAATACCTATTATAGCTTTAACCGCCAATGCTCTTGTAGGAAACGAGCAGGAATATTACGATATAGGGATGGATGTTTTTGTAACAAAGCCATTTACGGCAGAGAAATTGTTTTCTGTAATAAACAAGTTACTTAGACCTCAAGGCAGTTAAGGTAATTTTATACAGGGTATTTAATCTTTAAAAAACAACAATATGCTATACAATTTATCTGTACTCGAATTGATGGGTAGCGCAGACGATGCGTTTGTAACCAAACTGATTGCCATATTTACAGAATCTACAATATCAGAACTTTCCGCCCTAAATGAGGCTTGCCAAAGCAAGGATTTAATGAAGATTTCTGCTATAGCGCACAGTATGAAATCTAACATTGAAATATTTAGTGTTGATTCAATAAAACATACAATAAGAACTTTGGAAGACAAAGAAAAATTGCCCACCTTATCGGATGATATACTTTTAGGCCATGTGCAAGAAGTAAATACGGTGATAAAAAATGTGATAGCTGAAATGCACAGGGACTATCCAGCGGAATAACCTTGATGCAGGTTTCCAGTTACAAGTTAGCGCAACCTGCATCCTGAAATTAAGTAAACAGATTTGGATGCTTGCCAACAAAAGGTTTCAATCCCATGTGCGAATAAGCTTTCTCAGTTGCTTCCCTTCCGCGGGGGGTACGTTGCAAAAACCCTTCTTTTATCAGGAATGGTTCATAAACTTCTTCAATTGTTCCAGGTTCTTCGCCCACCGCTGTGGCAATGGTTGTCAATCCAACAGGCCCCCCCTTAAACTTCTCTATGATGGCGGTTAGTATCCTGTTATCCATTTCATCAAGCCCATGTTCATCCACATTCAATGCCTTTAGGGCGTGTTGCGTAATGCCTAGGTCAATTTTTCCATCATTTAATACCTGCGCAAAGTCGCGTACCCTGCGCAATAATCCATTAGCAATACGTGGTGTACCCCTGCTTCTTCGGGCTATTTCGTGAGCCGCATCGCTTTCAATGGTTGTGTTTAATATCTGTGCGCTACGCTGTATTATCTTTTTCAAGGTAGCAGCATCGTAGTATTCCAATCTTGATTTGATGCCAAATCTGGATAATAATGGTGCAGTCAATAAGCCGCTTCTTGTAGTGGCACCTACCAATGTAAAAGGATTAAGGTTTATCTGAATACTACGGGCATTAGGGCCGGTATCAATCATTATATCAATCCTGAAATCTTCCATGGCGGCATAGAGATATTCTTCCACAACAGTACTTAATCGGTGAATCTCATCTATAAATAATACATCATTGGGTTGCAGATTGGTCAATAAACCAGCGAGGTCACCCGGCTTTTCTATTACGGGGCCACTTGTTTCTTTAATGTTTACGCCCAGTTCGTTTGCTACAATCCTGCTCAGTGTCGTTTTTCCTAGTCCTGGAGGGCCATGAAATAGTACATGATCCAATGCCTCGCCACGTATCTTGGCAGCCTTAATAAATATCAGTAGGTTTTCTATTAGTTGGGGTTGCCCACTAAATTCATCAATGATGGATGGGCGTATCGTATTTTCAAATTCCTTATCGGCACTTGTTACTGTATCGGGCTTGTGTAAATTTTCGTTTGCCATTGCCTCCAAAAATAGATAATAATATGTTGCGTAATGGATTAGTTCTTATTCTATTCTTTTTATTCCCTTGTCCAAAATTTACTACTACTTCCAATAATAAATGGGAATCCACCAAAAGCCAAACTGTCGTTACCAGTGATAGTGTAACAGATGACATCATGAAATGTAATACCAGGCATTAATCCATTCATTTTTACACTGTCATATCCTTCCTTACTCCCAAAATAGTCTGTAGCTATTCCATGCCCCAAAGAAAAAGTACCTGTATCAATCTTAATCCCATCTTTAATATCAGAAAAAGTATGGTTAGGATAAAAATTAATAACCTCAGTGATACCACTTTTTTGGTGAGTTAGTGGATTTGAATCCGATGGTGTTCCATCATTGTATGTATCTATCCAATTCCAAGAGCCTATTATTCGTTTATCAGATAAGTCGGTATCATTTTTTTTACAATTCTCAAAACAAAGAAATCCTAATAGGACTATTAAGTATTTAGCAAGTTTGTTTGAATGTGTCATGGTAAAATGTTTGTTTTTTAATGACTTGGTAAGCTGTGTCAATTTTTAATCGATTATGTAAATATAGTGGAAATCAATTGTGTATATTTGGCTCTTTTTGAAATGATTTTTTGTTGAATTTCTACAAAATATCCCATAAGCCTCACTTTATTTATTTATCAGAAGGAAAAAATGGATATTTGCCCCAAAGGAAAACAATAAATATGCGCAAACACATTCAAGGATTCACAAAACAACTATCTATCCCAACAAAAACCAACTTACCCAATGTAGGAAAACTCCTCTCTATAATGTGTTTCATTTCTGCACTGCTTTTTGCCTGTGGGAAAGACACTAGTTCAGATTCAGGAGCGCCACCGCCTCCTGTGGTAATAGCCGCAATAGGTACCCTCAAGACAGATTCAGCAACCAATAATTGTTTGCCTAGCAACGTGAGTGGCATCTATCTGGTTGGAACTAAGCTAAATGGGTTGAATTATTTGGCAATAACAGTCAATGTAAAGACCAAAGGCACTTATGCTATCAATACCCCTTCTATTAATGGATATTATTTTAGCGGAACTGGCACACTTAAGGATAGTGGACTGAATACTATCCAATTATATGGTATGGGTACGCCTGCCGCTGCTGGCGTAAATACATTTGCCGTTAGTTTTGGCGGTACTACCTGCACTATCAGTGTTACGGTTGCCCCTGTTATCATCCCTACTTCTTTTAGTTTTGATTGTTCAGGTACAAAGGTAAATGGTAATTATTTTGCCGATTCTGTCGTAAATAGCACCAATTATATCACCCTTCCTGTTACGGTTACCAATGTTGGGTCGTATTATATTGCTACCGACTCTATAAATGGTATTATTTTCCAGGCATCGGGTATTTTTAATGCAAAAGGAAGCCAAACCATTACACTTCCTGCTTCCGGTAAACCTAAATTTACTGGTTCATATAATTACACCATTGCAAAAGATTCTGCCACCTGTTTTAAAACAATTACTTTCTCCCACAAGTAAAAAAATAATAGGTAACCACCAGGTATATTTTACCACAAAGAACACTAGGAAAAACAACACGGGGTACACAAACATTTTTTTGTGATGGGTGATTTATCCCTAGGATAAATTGGCTTTACGAAAACCAAAGGATTGCAACTCTTTAGAATTAGTGGGTTTCTTTTGCCCCTTCAAGGGGATGGGGTTCATTACTTTCATTCCCATCATTCAATCATAATTATACATTTGGGGCATGAAAAAACAATTGCTTTTATTCTTGAGTTTATTGTCGGGGGTATTATTGTATGGTGCATGGCCGGTGTCGCCCTTTTGTTTTCTCATCTTTATTGCTTTTGTGCCGCTGCTGATAGTGGCGGACAACACTAAAAAACGTCTCGTATTTTTCGTATATTCCTTCCTTACGCTTCTCATTTTCAACGCAGCCACCACCTGGTGGATATGGAACAGTACTGATGTGGGCAGTATTGCCGCCATTATTGCCAATAGTCTGTTGATGTGCCTGCCTTGGTGGGGCTACCACGTGATGCTGCAAAAACATGGCAAGCCCATTGGCTATCTATCGCTTATCTGTTATTGGATGTTGTTTGAGTATATCCACCTCAACTGGCAACTGAGTTGGCCTTGGCTTTCATTGGGCAATGTGTTTGCCATGAATCCAAACTGGGTGCAGTGGTACGAATATACGGGCATCGGCGGCGGTACATTGTGGATTCTCTCTACAAACATCATCATCAAGATATTATTTAACAAGCTGGTTAATAACCGCAAGGCAGTACTTGGTTTGGCAACCATCATCGCGGCAATCATCATCATTCCATTGGTTTTTTCCTTTCTTTTATTGAAGGGAAGAAAAGAAATACTTCCTTCCAAGAGCGACGTGGTAATTGTGGATGCAAACATGGATGCCTACGAAAAGTTTGAACTTTCTACTGCTACCAGCGAGATACAGAAGCTTATTTCCTTGAGCGAAGGCAGTATGGATAGTACTACGCAGTTAATTTTATGGCCGGAGACTGCCCTAAGCCTCCCTACCTGGCAAGACCAGATAAACACCAATATTTACTATCAGCCGGTGTTTGCTTTTCTGCAACGCCATCCCAACGTCACAATTTTATCAGGCATAGAAACTTTTAAGCATTACGGCAATTATCAGGCAACATCTACGTCGCGAAAAGAGGATGATGGAAGCTATTTTGATGCTTTTAATACCGCACTTTGCATAAAGGCTAACCAACCATTGCAATTGTATAACAAAAGCCGATTGGTGCCCGGTGTGGAGAGTATGCCCCCATTTTTAAACTTTCTATCACCCATTTTCGAGAAGTTTGGCGGCACTACGGGCGGTTATGGTCGTAGCGATAGCAGTAAGGTTTTCTTTATGGCAGACAATCCGTATCATCCGGCTCCCGTGATATGTTATGAGAGTATTTACGGCGAATATGTGTCTACTTATGTAGCGAGGGGCGCCAATATCATTACGATAATTACAAACGATGGCTGGTGGGGCAATACGCCCGGCCATAAGCAACATTTGCAATATGCAAGGCTTCGGGCAATTGAAACAAGGCGATGGGTGGCTCGTAGTGCCAATGGCGGCATTAGTGCGGTGATAGATGATTACGGAAACATCAGGGCATCGCAACCTTTCGATAAAGCCTCGGCAACCAAGTATCCGATACCCATAAATAACACCCTCACTTTCTATGTCCGCCATGGCGATTACCTATATAAGATAGCTGGTTTTGTAGCGTTGTTATTACTGGTTTGGCACGGATTTTTTTTGGCAAAAAGTAAGTTCGGGAAGAAAATTACCACATAGGCACATAGACACATAGGTAATTATATAACTTTAATTATCCTGACAATAATTTTCTTATAAATGGAATAGTCTATGTGTTCTTTGAGTGAAACGATTCTTCCTAATCCTTCTTTTTTTATCCTTTGTGTCTATGTGCCTATGTGGTGAAGTTATTTTTCCAATCATTAAATCATCATCATGTTAGAAGGGAGTTTTATTTTCAAATCGTTCAATATATTCTATCGCACGTCGGGTAGCGGTGTGCCTTTGGTTCTGTTGCATGGCTTTGGCGAGGATGGAACGGTGTGGCACAATCAGGTAGAAGCTTTACAGTCTGATGCCTTTATAATTACACCAGACTTTCCTGGTTCGGGGAAATCTGTCCTTAACCCGGAAGATTTTACGGAAGAAAATACCCAGTTATTGGATTCCATCGAGCTGTATGCCGATGCCATTGAGGCGTTGTTGCATCACCTCAATATTACCCATTGCACCATGCTTGGGCATAGCATGGGCGGATATGTTGCCCTTGCCTTTGCCCAAAAATACCCTCATCTATTAAAAGCATTCGGTCTTATTCATTCCACATCCTTCGCCGATACCGATGAGAAAAAAGAGAACCGGCGGAGAGGCATTGCACTGATGGAAGCGCATGGTGGTTATAGTTTTTTGAAGAATACCATCCCTAACCTGTTCACGGCAACATTTAAAAAGGACTTTCCAATAGAAGTGGATGGACTGATAGAAAAGGCCAAGGGCTTCCAGACAAAATCGTTACAATCGTATTACCGAGCCATGATTAATAGACCAGATAGAACTAATATATTGAAGGAAGCCACAGTGCCGGTACTTATCATAGCCGGAGACCAAGATAGTATAATACCGCTAAACGATTCCTTATTACAGTCTCACCAACCCAATATCTGCCAGATAAATGTATTAAAAAACACTGCGCACATGGGCATGTGGGAAGCTGCCGACCAAATGAATGAATGTATAGCTGCTTTTTTGGAATTGGTAGATGAGGTTGGTGAATAATAATCCTGTGAGGAGTTCTTTGCTTTCGGCGTGTCATCCCGACGATAGGAGGGAACTAACTTTACTATAAAACATCTTGCCTATGTTCGGTTAGTTCCCTCCTATCGTCGGGATGACATGTGAGGACGCTATTTTTTCCTTAACAACGTTTATTATCCACAATCCCCCCCCTCTCCAAATATTTATTTTCCTCCCAGCACAATATAAGAAACCGTCCTGCGTTTTAATAGTAGGGATTTCCCTGAAACACCAAATAAATCAAAAGGGATTTAATGGCTCGCGTCAAAAACGATTATTAAATGAGGAGGATGGCACCCCCGCTTCACCACGATAATCACCAACAACAATATGAAAAACAATCGCACTTCTTCACCTGTAATCTTATTGCCGAAGGCTTAAAAAAAGTTTTTTACCCTTGGAATTTCAGCAGCATAGCTTAAAAACTATTTTTTATGCCCGGAATTTCAGCAGCATAGCATAAAAACATTTTTTTACGCATGGAATTTCAACGGCATAGCAAAAAAACTTTTTTTCAGGGAAGGGGCTTCATTGCATCACACAAATCAAACATTTACAAGCCTAATCTTCAAAAAATTGTCTTTTATTGTTATCATTATTAAATAAAAAAAATGAAAAATACATTGTTTATGGAATTCTTTTCCAATCAGTTTAATGTAAAGCGTATCATCGATTCACGCTTGCAAACCTTTGCCCGCTTTGTTATTGCCGCATTGACATTGAGCAATCCCCTAGGCATTTTTGACGACGCAATCCTCGCACTCACCAATGCGTACAGCACCTATTTTGGAGATTACAATGCAAAGTCTATCGACAAATCTGACGCTTCTGGCTACACTGTTGGCCAAAAGGAAGCCATTCAGGCATTCATAGACGGTGTTCATGCAGATTATAATTTAATCGCTTCTAAATTTTCGAAGGGTTCTCTGATTTACAAGCAGTTTTTCCCGAAAGGACTAACCGAGTTTAACAATGTTACACTAGGGAATATCTTGCAACTGGCACACCGAATGGCGGTGAAGGCAAACCAGTACAAAACCCAACTTGGCGGCGCACCTTTTGCAGCAAGATATGCCACCTTCGAAACAGATATTACTAACACAATGGGAACTCAAACAACCAGCAATACGACTGTGAAAACATCTATAGGCACGGTGAAAACCAGCCGGTTACCTGTGGAAAATGCGCTGATGACGGCGATGTTTTCGGTAGGGAAACAATTTTTTCCAGATGTAACCAAGTGTCTTACTTATTTTGACTTTAGCCTATTGTATGGCGATGGTACCAACCCAATAGTGGAGAAATCAGGTTTGGTATTGGCGCATACCACGCTTTTGTGCATTGGCGATTTGATTGTGCCGAAAAGTATTTTTACCCTGAAGAATAAATCAGATTTGCCGCAACAATATTTTGGCGCACACGTGCTTAATGGAGTAATGGTTGGAATTTTGATTGATGTGCCCGCACATACGGAAAAAGAAGTTGCTTATGCCGGGTTTGGATCGGCAGATATGCTTTTTTTGTACATAAAAAATGATACTGACTTTGCAGGCAAATGGGAAGTGAGTATGGTGATGGGAAAGTAAGGAAAAGTTGTAGGTATTAGGTTGTAAGTAATAAGTGAAACAAAACTTATTACTTACAACTTACAACTTAATACTTAATACTTATTACTTTTTGACATAGAAATCACTGCGTTTAATTCAGCTAAAAAAACAGAAGCCTCTTGTTGGTTGCGGATTGCTTTAGTAAGGCTATCTTGTGTACGAGGCGAATTTGTATTGGTGGTACGGGTCTTTTTGGAGGATAGCTTAGCCATCTCCATAATTTCATTGATTTTATTTTGTACCTTTTCATTCATGCTTACAAATTTAGCTGTAATAAAAACATTATCAGTTAATTCTTTAAATGAAACATATAATATCTGTATAAATCTGAAGAAACCCGGTTGTAATTAAATAATTCTGGCTTGGGTTTAAAAAAGGCAGAACCATCATCCGTAACTTCAATGTTTCCATTTCTTAACAATCTCACATACCAATCAACACCAATTGCAACAAAATAATCACTCAAATATTTTTTGTTTGTTTGAAATATCCTGTGGTATAAATAGGCTCTTGCATCATTGGATCCATCAATACCAACGGTTACAGAATCATTTGCCCGAAGAAAGACTAGCGCAAATAAAAGTATCGTAGAGAAAACTTTGTTTTTGTTTAAATGATTAATTTTTATCTGGTCATTTATTTCTCCATTGGTTTTTGTGGGCCGAAAGCAAGATTAAAAACATTTGGTAGCAAAGGATCTCCGAGAGAAGATATTACAATCTTTATGAGAATATTTTTGTCTATTCCAATGGGAGAATTGAATGACATTGACAATAAGTCGTCTGCAATATCAATAGGTGTGAACGTATTTTCTAAATCAATTTTAATCATGATTGATATAATTCGTTCGAATATAGTACGTTAACTGCCAAAGAAATAATCACTGTTTACTTCTTACTATTTACTGATAACTGATTTCTTATCTTTGACAATAGAATAACCACAAATTTTATCAAATAAAATGAAGCCTAGAATGACAATTGGTATAACAGACTCGAGAAAATATGACGATTACCGTAATTGGATAGCCAATGCAGGATTGGACATTAATATTGAATGTTTATCGTACAAATTGGATAATCTGGACTTGGTGGCTGAGTGCAGCGGTATTATTTTAACGGGCGGGCAGGATGTGCATCCATTATTATATAATAAACCCGAGTATTTGGATGTATTGGATACTGCACAGATTGATGGGGAAAGGGATGCGTTTGAAATGAAGGTGATAGCGGCTGCATTGGCATTGCGTAAACCTATCTTGGGTATTTGCCGAGGGCTTCAGATTGCTAACGTGTATTTTGGCGGTACATTGATAGTTGATATTCCTACGGTTAAATATAGCGATAAACACGGCAAGATAGATGGGCAAGACCAACGCCATGAAGTGGAATTGGAATTGGGAAGCTTGATAAATACTATTACGAGGCTATATACGGGAACGGTTAATTCTGCACACCACCAATCTGCCGATGAAATAGGGGAGGGGCTGGTTGCCTCTGCTTTTTCGGATAACAATATTGTAGAAGCGTTAGAATATGAGCATCCCGAAGGAAAACCGTGGTTATTATTGGTGCAATGGCATCCGGAACGCATCAGCGATGATGAATATTTCTCTCTTTCAATAAGAAAAGCCTTTCTGGATAGTTGCCTATCAGAATAGAAGGAATTTATTTGCTGGCAACATTACTTTTAGGAGCAGGCAGGTATTTATCCAGTATTTTCATCTGGGGCTTGTCCATTCCATTAGTAGGTTCTACAGAAAGGGCGTAATCATTCCACCACGGGCCGGCTGCCCAATAAGTTACATTTACACCATTCTTGGTAGCATAACTAAGGAAGTTATCCATCACTTCCATCCATTTTTTATCTGCCGGAACACCAAATTCTCCAATCATCCCCTTTTTATTATGCTTTCTTAGCCAACGTACAAAGGGTTTCAATCGCTCCACACCAATATTGCTGGTTATCCTGCCTTCATAATCATTATTGTATCGGCCAGAATGGTCATAATCAAAATAGCAGTGTGCATCGTAAATTATCTTATCCGCCTTGTCTTTTAGCTTCCGCAATTTATTGTTTTCTTCTCTCCAGTCGGCAGAAAAAGAACTATTCTCGCCATCTACTATTATAAATGGTATGGCATCAACTTCCCTAATGCCATCTATCGCACTTTGCGCAGCCTTACGCCACCTGCGCCCAAAAATGCCACGCGGCTCATTCATGATGTCATAACCATATATATTATTGTATGATTGGAATGTGGTGGCCATTTTTTTCCAGAAATCCTTGTAATTATCATTGGTTAAGTGGCGGCTATTCAATTCATACTGCGTACCATTAATATTATATACCGCAAAGTTTTGCAAAGTGAGTATTACCTTAATATGTAAGGAATCGCAATTGACTATAAACTCCTTCATCCTATTTATCTCCGCAGTATCCAGTTCGCCGCCAATGGTACGCTGTACCCTTTCCCATTTAAAAGGTAAGGTAATAGGATTGAATCCCTTTGCGGCAAAATAGGTAAGTTCATCCTTATTGGGATATATATAGTCTGTATTAAGCTTGCCAGGCAGTTGATTTTCGCCAAACTCGGCACCGCACAGCACGATACCTACATTTGATGGGCCACTCTTAATAATAGAAGTGCTTACGCACGCCGAAAGAAAAAAGAAGGGAATAATAATAAATTTGCGTGCTAGATTCATAAGCGTACGATTAAATAATGCTGCAATATCCATGAATATGATGAGAAATAGGTATAAATAGTAGGTGCAAGAAAAAAAATAAAAAATATTTTAGATAAATGTTTGTCAATTCAAATCATACCCCTACATTTGCACTCCCATTTGAAACAGGGGTAAAGAATATGTCACAGCGAATTAGAATTAAATTGCAATCTTACGATCACAACTTGGTAGATAAGTCTGCTGAGAAAATTGTTAAAACAGTACGTAGCACTGGAGCGGTTGTAACTGGACCAATTCCTTTACCAACACACAAAAGAATTTTTACTGTTCTTCGTTCTCCTCACGTAAACAAGAAGAGTCGCGAACAGTTTCAATTGGCAACGCACAAAAGATTACTCGATATATACACATCCTCTTCTAAAACTGTTGACGCTCTAAGTAAATTAGATTTGCCTTCAGGAGTAGAAGTAGAGATTAAGGCATAATCGAGCATTAAAAGATAAATTATCATCTCTCAATTTGCACAGGCAGAAAAAAGAGCGCTGATTTAACTAAATACTCCTCACTAGCAATAAATGAGGATTAAATATGAACAGGCCCTTCGAGGTTTGTTTACTCCCGGTACTTCCACTTCAAATTCTAACAAATTTGGAAACAAAGGAAAAGGTCGGTAGCAAACAGAGGATTGAATTTCGATTTTATTATCGGAATGTCCTGAACACCTTAAGCGGGGCATAACCGCAAAAATGATGAAAGGTATTATTGGAAAGAAAATTGGGATGACAAGCATATTTGCCGCAGATGGTAAACAAACAGCTTGTACGATCATCGAAGCAGCACCAAACACTGTTACACAAGTTAAGACTACCGAAATAGACGGTTACACTGCAGTACAACTCGCAGTTGTTGACAAGAAAGAAAAGCACACTACCAAAGCAGAACTTAACCACTACGCCAAAGCGCAAACTGCTCCAAAAAGATTTGTAAAAGAATTCCGCAATTACTCAATAGAAAAGAATCTTGGTGAAACTGTATCGTTAGATATATTTTCTGAAGGTGATACTGTTGAAATTATAGGCACAACCAAAGGAAAGGGTTTTCAAGGTGTTGTAAAAAGACACGGATTCTCTGGTGTTGGTGAAGCTACCCACGGACAACATGACCGTTCAAGGGCTCCGGGTTCGTTGGGTGGATCTTCTTATCCTTCCCGTGTATTCAAAGGATTAAGGATGGCTGGCCGTATGGGTGGTGACAGGGTTAAAATGAAAGGACTTAAGGTTGTTAAGATTTTCCCTGAAAAGAACTACATTCTTGTAAGCGGTTCAGTACCAGGTCATAACGGTTCAATCGTATTAATCCAAAAGTAATCACAGATAATTATTTCGAAAGATGCAAGTTGATGTTTTAAATATAGAAGGTAAGAAGACAGGCAGGACGGTAGAGTTGCCAGAAGATATTTTTGGTATCGAGCCTAATGACCACGTAATATACTTGGCTGTTAAACAATATTTAGCTGCTGGACGTGCAGGTACCCACAAGGTTAAGACACGTGCTGAAGTTAAGGGTTCAAGCCGCAAACTACACAAACAAAAAGGTACTGGTGGTGCTCGTAAGGGTAATATCCGTAATCCTCTATACAAGGGTGGTGGTACAATATTCGGCCCTAAACCTCACAAATACGATTTGAAAATTAATCGTAAGGTGAAGGATTTAGCTAAAATATCTGCGCTTAGCTATAAGGCGAAGGATGCTGCAATTGTTGTGGTAGAAGATATAAACTTCGATGCTCCAAAAACAAAACAAGCTGTAGGAATACTTAGCAGTTTGAATGTTGCTGATAAGAAGACCATCATTGTTTTGTCTGAATACAATGATAGCTTATATCTAAGCACTCGTAATGTTCCAAATATCACCACTACAATGTTGGCTGATGTTAATACTTACGACATAATGAACGCTGACGTATTAGTTTTCACTGAAAGCGCTGTTAATATATTTTCTGATGATCAAATTGTCGCAGAAGCATAATTTTAAAGGTATAATAGATACAAAATGAAACTTACTGAAGTATTGGTTAAACCAATTTTAACAGAAAAAGCAAACATACAGCAAGAAAAATTGCGTACGTACACTTTTAAAGTTGACAAAAGGTCCAACAAACTAGAGATAAAAAAAGCAGTTGAGGAATTTTATAGTGTAAAGGTTGCAGATGTTAAAACTGCTGTTGCACCAGGAAAAAACAAATCAAAGCGTACAAAAAGTGGCGGTATTACTGTAGGTATCAGACCTTCATATAAGAAAGCTTTTGTTACTGTGGCTGAAGGTGAGACAATAGATTTATATACAAATTTCTAACTATAGCATCGGGGCTGATAAACCCGTAAAACGAACAAGAAAATGGCATTAAAGAAATACAAACCAATGACAGCTGGAACACGCTGGAGAATTGGAAATGCTTATGCTGAGATTACAACTAATAAGCCAGAAAAGAGTTTGTTGGAGTCCATCAAAAGAACTGGTGGACGTAATGCTCAAGGTCGTCGTTCAATGAGATATATTGGTGGTGGTCATAAAAAGCAATACCGTATCATTGATTTCAAGCGTAATAAGTTTGATATTGAAGCAACAGTTCTTTCTATTGAATACGATCCGAACAGAACGGCATTTATTGCTCTTGTACAATATACGGATAAAGAGAAGAGATATATTATTGCTCCTCAAGGTTTACAAGTTGGTGCCAAGGTAATATCTGGTAATCAAGTTGCTCCTGAAATTGGTAATTCTTTACAAATGAAGAATATGCCATTGGGTACAATGATTCACAATATCGAATTACAACCTGGTCAAGGTGGTAAACTCGTTAGAAGTGCAGGTACTTCTGCCCAGTTAGCAAATAAGGAAGAAAAATATGCTGTACTTAAGATGCCAAGTGGTGAATTGAGAAAGCTTTTGGTTAACTGTTTTGCTACGATAGGTGTGGTTTCTAATAGCGACCATAACCTAGAAAGAGCTGGTAAGGCAGGTGTAAACCGTTGGAAAGGTATCACCCCAAGAACACGTGGTGTTGCGATGAATCCTGTAGATCACCCGATGGGTGGTGGTGAAGGTAGAGCATCTGGCGGACATCCTAGGAGTAGAACTGGTAAATATGCTAAGGGCGAAAAAACCAGATCAAGAACGAAGGGAAGCAGTAAGTTGATTATTCAACGCCGTGATGGTAAAAAATTGGCAAAATAGTATTTCTTACTTTGTTAAATAGTAATATAAAACACTAATATGGGTCGTTCAATAAAAAAAGGTCCTTACGTTGATGCCAACCTTGATTTGAAGGTGCTTAATGTAAACGAAGGAAAAAGTAAAAAGGGTGTTATCAAAACATGGAGCAGGAGAAGTACAATTACCCCGGATTTTGTAGGACATACTTTTGCTGTACACAATGGAAATAAGTTTATACCTGTGTATGTTACTGAATTCATGGTAGGGCACAAACTAGGTGAGTTTTCTCCGACAAGGAATTTCAGAGGTCATTCTGGGTCTAAGAAATAATTAATTAAAAATAGTTTCTCGTATCATAAGTATTAGAAACAGAAAAGAAGATTACAATGGAATCAAGCGCTAGATTACAAAATTATCCAACTGGTCCTCGAAAGATGCGTTTAATCGCTGACGTTGTTCGTGGAATGGAAGTTGAAAAAGCATTGGCTATTTTAGAATTTCACCCTCAACATAATGCTATACCATTATCTAAATTGCTTAAAAGTGCAATTAATAACTGGGAGCAAAAAAATGAAGGACTTAGTGCTGCTGATAGTAGCTTGGTTGTTAAAACAATATTTGTCGATGGCGGTAGAGTTATAAAGCGTATGAGACCAGCACCTCAAGGTAGGGGTCATAAGATTCGTAAGCGTAGTAATCATGTAACAATAATAGTAGATACAAAAAATTAATACAAACCATATATGGGTCAGAAAGCAAATCCGATTGGCAATAGATTAGGTATCATCCGTGGATGGGAAAGTAATTGGTACGCCAGCAAAAATGATTACGCTGGAAAGCTAATAGAAGATGATAAGATTAGAACCTACCTAAATGCCCGTATTAGTAAAGGAGGCATCGCTAGGATTGTAATAGAACGTACATTAGGTAAACTTATCGTTACAATACATACTAGCAAACCGGGTATTATAATTGGAAAAGGCGGGGGTGAAGTAGATCGTATTAAGGAAGAGCTAAAGAAGCTCACCAAGAAAGAAGATGTTCAAATCAATATACTTGAAATTAGAAGACCTGAACTAGATGCTACAATTGTAGGAGATACAATTGCCAGACAAATAGAAAACAGGATTAATTTTAAGAGAGCTATTAAAATGGCCATTGCTTCAACTCTTAGAATGGGAGCAGAAGGAATAAAGGTTAGGGTCAGTGGTCGTTTGGGAGGAGCTGAAATTGCTCGTTCGGAAGAGATTAAACAAGGAAGAACGCCACTACACACTTTTCGTATGGATATAGACTATGCAAGTGTTTTCGCTCAAACTGTTTACGGTAAAATCGGTATTAAGGTTTGGATATGCAAGGGTGAGGTTTTAGGAAAGAGAGAATTGAATCCAAATTTTGTAGGCGGGAAGAATGATATGAGCGAAAGAAGCGATAGGAACCCAAGAGGCGGAGATGAGAGAAGAGGCCCTAGTGGAGATAGGAATAGAGGAGGTTATGCTGGCGGCGGTAGAAGTGGCGACGATAGAAGAGGATCTTCTAACGCAGGTACTCAAAGAAGAAATTAATTTTAGATTATTTACTAATTCATTCTGGAAAAAAATAAGAAATGTTACAACCAAAGAGAAGTAAACATAGGAAGCAGCAGAAAGGTAGGATTCGTGAAGTTGCAAAAAGAGGTTCATATATTGCATTCGGATCTTATGCTTTGAAAGCTTTAGAACCGATCTGGTTAACTAACCGTCAATTGGAAGCAGCTCGTCAATCTATGACTCGTGCAATGAAAAGAGAAGGTAATGTTTGGATTAGAATTTTCCCTGATAAAATCATTACACATAAGCCAGCTGAAGTGAGAATGGGTAAGGGTAAGGGTAATCCTGAATATTGGGCAGCTGTTGTTGAACCAGGAAGAATAATATTCGAGTGTGATGGAGTTACTGAAGAAACAGCTAAACAAGCAATGTTATTAGCTTCACAGAAACTTCCAATAGCTACAAAATTCATTGTGAGAAGAGATTTACAAAAAGCATAATTTAATATTATCTGAATTTCTGTAGCAATTAAAAAACTGTCAATATTTTATAATGGTTAAGAAAGTACAATTAAATAACGAACTTCGGAGTCTTTCAGAAAGTGAATTGAAAGCTAGGGTTCAAGAAGACATGTTGCGATTAAAGAAGTTGAAATTTGCTCATGCGATTTCTCCCATCGAAAATCCTGTTAGCATACGTATCTTGAGAAAAGATGTCGCACGTGTACAAACTGAATTAAAAAATAGGGTAATTGCTCAATAAAGTATAAATAATGGAATCAGTACTTGAAAGAAATTTAAGGAAAACAAGAATAGGTGTTGTTACAAGCAATAAAATGGTTAAAACAATAACCGTTGCTGTAGAAAGAAATGTGAAACACCCTATTTACGGAAAATTCGTAAAGAAGACCACCAAATTTCACGCTCATGATGAAAAGGATGAGTGTACAATTGGAGATCTTGTGAAAATTATGGAAACTAGACCACTTAGCAAAACAAAAAGGTGGAGATTGGTAGAAGTAATTGAGAAAGCGAAATAATTTTATACAAATCCTAGATTGGTTTGTAAATACCCACTTAGAAATAAGTAAAAGTTTAAAAAATGATTCAGCAGGAAAGTAGATTAAATGTAGCAGACAATAGTGGAGCCAAGGAAGTACTTTGTATAAAAGTACTGGGTAACAGTGGTCAGGATTATGCTAAAATTGGTGATAAGATAGTGGTAACTGTAAAAGCTGCCATACCAGCTGGTGGTATAAAGAAAGGTACTGTCTCTAAGGCTGTAATTGTTAGAACTAAAAACAAATTACGTAGAAAAGATGGTTCTTATATCCGCTTTGACGACAATGCTGTTGTATTGTTAAATAATGCTGATGATCCTAGAGGGACTCGTATTTTTGGGCCAGTGGCCAGAGAGCTTCGTGATAAAGGATACATGAAAATTATCAGTTTGGCTCCTGAAGTATTATAAACTACTATACAATAATGCTCATCACCTAGTTGTATAACTAATAAGTGAGTTTAATTTTAATAAAATGAGTACAAGATTTAAACCTAAGTTTAATATAAAAAAAGGTGATTTAGTGGTTGTTATCACTGGTGATGACAAAGACCTTACTAAACCTCGTCCTGTATTAGACGTTAATATTGAAAAAGGTAAAGTTACAGTAGAAGGCGTGGCACTTGCTACAAAGCATATCAAACCTACTGCTCAAGATACCAAAGGCGGTATTGAAAAGAAGGAAGCGCAAATTAATATCTCTAATGTAATGTTGTGGGATGCTAAATTGAAAGTGCCAACTAAAGTAAAACGTCAGAGGACAGATGGTAAATTAATACGTGTTTCAAAAAAATCAGGCGAAGTAATTAAATAATGGAAACAATAAAATATACTCCCAGGTTAGCAGACAAATATTCTAAGGAAGTTGTACCTGCTTTGATGAAAAAGTTCGAGTACAAAAGTGTGATGCAAGCACCGAAGCTGCAGAAGATTTGTATAAATAGAGGTGTAAATGGTGCGGTTACTGACAAAAAGTTAGTTGACGTTGCTCTTGATGAACTTTCTATAATTACTGGTCAAAAACCTGTAGCTACTTTTTCTAAGAAAGATATTTCTAACTTTAAGCTACGTAAAGGAATGCCAATTGGCGCAAGGGTTACACTTAGAGGCGAAAAGATGTTTGAATTTTTAGACAGATTGGTTTCAGTAGCTCTTCCACGTGTTCGTGATTTCAAAGGAATTAGCGACAAGGCTTTTGATGGGCGTGGTAATTACACTCTAGGTGTAATTGAGCAAATAATATTCCCAGAGATTGATATAGATAAGGTTAATAAGATTACTGGATTGGATATTACGTTTGTAACAACAGCAAGCACCAATGAAGAGGCTTATGAGTTACTTAAGGAATTAGGTATGCCCTTCAAAAACATTAAAAAAGATAATGCTTAAATAGTATACAATGGCAAAAGAATCGATTAAGGCTAGACAGAGAAAGCGTGAGAAAATGGTTGAAAAGTATGCAAAAAAGAGAAGTGAATTAAAAGCTTCTGGAGATTATGCTGCGCTTGATTTACTTCCAAAAAACTCTTCTCCGGTAAGATTAAAAAACCGTTGTCAATTGACAGGAAGACCCAAAGGATACATGAGGTATTTCGGTATTTCGCGTGTGATTTTTAGGGATATGGCATTAAATGGTAAAATACCTGGGATTAAAAAGGCGAGTTGGTAGTTTCCTTGCTAGAGTTAATACAAATTTTTTTACAAAGATTAATTTATAAATATGGTAACTGATCCTATTGCTGATTTCTTAACAAGGATTCGTAATGCACAAATGGCTGGACATAGAATTGTTGAAATACCAGCATCTAACTTAAAAAAACGTATAACTGAAATTTTGTACGAACAAGGTTATATCTTGAAATATAAATTTGAAGATGATACTAAGCAAGGACTTATTAAAATAGCCCTTAAGTATGATCCGATAAATAAGCAGCCTGCAATACGTACACTAGAACGTGTTAGTAGACCTGGGTTAAGACAATACGCCAAACCTACTGAAATTAAGAGGGTAATCAATGGTTTGGGTGTGGCTATAGTTAGTACCTCAAAAGGTGTATTAACAGATAAGCAAGCCAAAGCTCAAAATGTTGGAGGAGAGGTACTCTGCTACATTAGCTAATTTTCTTTAATTTATTTGATAATTTAAGCCTTTTAGTCGGGGCTGAAAGCAAATAAGATAACAAAATAAATAAGTCGACTATGTCTCGTATAGGTAAAAAACCAATTGTTATTCCATCTGGTGTAACTGTTGAAATAGGAAAAGATAATATTGTTTCTGTAAAAGGACCAAAAGGTGTTTTGAAACAAGCTATTGATAGAGATATCAAGCCAGAAATAATTGGAAACGAATTAGTAATTTCTCGGCCAACAGATCAGATACGCCACCGTGCAATGCATGGTTTATATAGATCCTTATTGAATAATCTGGTAACTGGTGTTACAATTGGTTATAAAAGAAATCTAGAATTAGTAGGTGTGGGTTATAAAGCGGTTAATACTGGTAATATACTTGATCTAGCACTAGGATATTCTCATAATATAATATTTGAAATTCCAAATGAGTTAAAGGTTACAACTTTAACTGAAAAAGGTAAAAATCCTATCATCTCACTTGAAGGAATTGATAAGCAATTGATAGGTCAGGTAGCTGCCAAATTAAGAAGCCTACGTAAACCAGAACCGTATAAGGGTAAGGGTGTTAAGTATGTAGGTGAAGTATTGAGAAGAAAAGCAGGTAAGGCAGCAGGTAAATAATTAAAGAATTTTCTCGGCAGAGTCGGGAACATAAATAAAAGAAAATGAATACTAAATTAGTTCAAAGACAAAAAATCAGGTATCGTATTCGTAAGAAAGTATCTGGAACTGCAACAAAGCCTCGTCTATCTGTATTTAGAAGCAATGCTGATATATACGCTCAACTTATTGATGACGAGAACGGTCTTACACTCGCGGCTTCTTCATCACGTGCTAAGGATATAGAAGCTCAAAAGGTACCAAAAGTTGATAAATCTAAGTTAGTTGGAGCTGCAATTGCTTTGAAAGCTAAAGAATTAGGAATAGAAACTTGTGTATTTGACAGGGGTGGTAATTTATATCATGGTCGCATTAAGGCTGTTGCTGATGGTGCCAGAGATGGTGGTTTACAATTTTAATTACTAAATAATATTAGATATATGTCTAAGCCAATAGATTTAAAGGTAAAAGCTGGTGGAGAAGCTGAGTTAAAGGATAAGGTAGTTGCTATCAATCGTGTTGTTAAAACAACGAAAGGTGGTCGTACTTTTAGTTTCTCTGCTCTAGTGGTTGTTGGTAATGAGGCTGGTATTGTTGGACAAGGTTTGGGAAAAGCCAAAGAAGTTCAAGAAGCCATTATTAAAGGCATTGAAGATGCTAAAAAGAATTTGGTAAAAGTTCCTATATCACATGGTACAATTCCTCATGAGCAATTAGCAAAAGCTGGTGCGGCTAAGGTTCTTATTAGACCTGCTGCTCATGGTGCTGGCGTAATAGCTGGTGGTAGCATGAGAGCTGTATTGGAAAGTGCTGGTATTACCGATGTGTTGGCTAAAAATCTAGGATCTGCAAACCCACACAATGTAGTTAAGGCTACAATAAAGGCGCTTTCAATGCTTCGTGAACCAATTGAAATTTCCAAAACACGTGGTATTAAATTAAGTAAAGTATTTAACGGGTAAAACAAAATAATTATTAAGTTAAATACTAAATCATATTTATCATGAATATAAAGATAACACAAGTAAAGAGTGGCATAGATAGATCTGAAAGGCAGAAGAGAACTCTTGTTGCCTTAGGTTTAAGAAAACTTAATGCTTCTAAAGAAGTAGAAGCTACTCCTCAGATTATAGGAATGATTAAGAAGGTTAGTCATTTGGTTAAAGTTGTTCCTGTTGAAGAGGTAGCTACAACTGTTTCTGGAAAGTAATTTTTGGAAAAGTACCCTGCATTATTTGCAAGTAAATTTAAACAATAGCGAGGGGTGATACCCCGTAAGTACAAAATCATTAAATATGAAATTACATACTCTAAAACCTGCAGAAGGTTCTACACACAAAGAGAAAAGATTAGGTCGTGGTGAAGCAAGCGGAAAGGGCGGAACTTCAACTAAAGGTAATAAAGGTAGTCAACAAAGAGCTGGTTATCAACGTAAGAATGCCCATGAAGGTGGACAGATGCCAATTCAACGTCGTATTCCAAAACGTGGATTCAAAAATCCAGACAGAGTAGAATACACAGTATTTAATCTTGGACAAATTGATCAATTAAATGAAAAATATGCCTTCTCTGAATTCTCTGTAGAAAGTCTTTATTCTAATGGATTAATTTCTAAAACAGATAAGGTAAAGATATTGGCTACTGGAGAATTGAAATCTAAGCTTCCATTTAAAGTAAATGCTTTGAGTGCTAAGGCGAAAGAATTAATTGAGTCTGCGGGTGGCACTGTTGAAATTGTAAGATGATTTAACTTACTTTGCAGGCGCATCAATAACTGATGCGTCTTTTTGGTTTTAGGTGTTTATTTTAACTCAAGCGATTAAAGTGAAAAAATTCATAGATACAATTAAAAATATTGGGGCGATAGAAGAATTACGTAATAAGATAATCGTAACTCTTGCTCTCGTATTGACTTACAGATTAGGTACACAGATTACGCTTCCCGGAATAAACCCCAATTTATTAGAAGCTGCCAAAGCTGGTAGTTCTAAAAATGGTTTATTAGGGTTGTTTGATACATTTGCCGGTGGTGCGTTCTCTCAAGCGTCAATATTGGCTTTGGGTATAATGCCCTACATTTCTGCTTCCATCTTTATGCAGTTGATGACCATCTTGATTCCTCAGTTACAGAAAGTTCAAAAGGAAGGAGAAAGCGGTAGAAATAAAATCAATCAGTGGACTCGTTACCTTACCATAATTGTTACCATGTTTCAGGCTGGTGCTTATGTGGCTTATCTTAAAAGTCCAGGTTATGCAGAAGCTTTGATTCCTTCTTATCAACCCTTCTTTGCGTTCTCTACTATCATTACACTATCTGCGGGTACATTGTTTGTAATGTGGCTTGGTGAAAAGATTCAAGATAAAGGATTAGGTAATGGTACTTCTATCATCATCATGGTAGGTATCCTTGCACGTCTTCCGCAATCTATCTTACAGGAGTTTACTGCCAAGAGCGAGAAAGGCGGTGGTGGTTTATTAATCTTTTTGATTGAAGTAGCTATATTGGTTACTATCATCATGGGGTTAATTATACTTGTACAAGGTGTTCGTAAAATACCTGTAAATTACGCCAAGCAAATCATTGGAAACAGACAATTTGGTGGAGCCCGTCAGTTTTTGCCTGTAAAGGTTAATAGTGCTGGTGTAATGCCAATCATCTTTGCGCAAGCAATCATGTTCTTACCAACTCTTGTTTCGTTCACTAACCTTGATTCTGCAAAAGGTTTTGTACGTGTATTTAGTGATCACAGCAATCCTTGGTACATGGTTATCTACTCTGTAATGGTTGTAGGATTTACCTTCCTATACACTGCATTGATATTCAATCCCAAGCAAATAGCTGAAGATTTAAAACGCAACAATGGGTTTGTGCCTGGTGTTAAACCTGGTGAACCAACTGCTGATTATATCGGTGCTATCATGGATAAAATTACTTTGCCTGGTGCTATATTTCTTGCCATAGTAGGTATCATGCCTGGGTTTGCACAACGTCTGGGCGTAACACAATCTTTCAGTACTTTCTTTGGTGGTACAAGTTTGTTAATCATGGTTGGTGTTGTTCTTGATACACTTCAACAAATTGAAACCTACTTATTGATGCGTCAGTATGATGGGCTAATGTCTGGCGGCAGTCGTATTCAAGGTAGGCAACAAAGCATTAGCACCCCTACTACTACTATTTAAGTAATTAGATAAATCTTTGGATAAGAAACCTGTTAGTAGTACTGACAGGTTTTTTTATGTAAAACGAATGAAGTAATATGAGTCACGGGAAAAACATTGTTTACTACAAGACTGAATATGAGGTTGGTTTAATGAAGGATGCTGCTGTACTTGTAAGTAAAACCCTTACTGAAGTAGCAAAAGTGCTAAAGGCGGGGATGACAACCTTACAAATAGATACACTTTGTGCAAGTTTCATAAAAGACCATAAGGCTATACCCTCTTTTTATAACTATAGTGGTTATCCTCATAATATTTGTGCGAGTGTGAATGATGTTGTTGTACATGGCTTTCCAAATAATACCCCATTAGAAGATGGAGACATTGTAAGTATTGATTTTGGTGTTATCCTGAATGGCTGGCATGGAGATCATGCCTATACTTTTGTTATTGGTGATACTACTGATGAGGTAAAACAACTGGTTCGGGTAACCAAAGAAAGTTTGTATAAGGGTATTGAAAAGGCAGTTGTAAATAACAGAATTGGAGATATTGCTTTTGCCATACAAGAGCATACTGAAAGAAAACACAAGTACGGTGTAGTAAGAGAATTGGTTGGACATGGGTTGGGTAAAAGCCTCCATGAAGATCCTCAAATGCCTAACTACGGTACTAGGGGCAATGGTATGAAACTAAAGGAAAACTTGGTTTTGGCTATTGAACCGATGATTAATATGGGTACTAGAGATGTATTTACAGACAAGGATGCTTGGACAGTAAGGACAAGAGATGGTAAGCCTTCTGTTCATTTTGAACACGATGTTTGTGTAAAGCGTAATAAGGCCCTCATTTTATCAGACTATAGTATTATCGAAGCGGCAGAGCAGGCCAATGGCAATCTTACCTCTTCGCCGGTTATTAGTTTTTAATCCCACCCTCAATAACACTCCTTTAGGGGATGGGGGTTTAATGGTTTCTATAATATGCGTTTGTACCCTGAATCGGCAGCCAATCAACTAGAGTTTGATAAGGTAAAAAACTTATTGGTCAATCACTGCAAAACGGTGTATGCCCAACATAAGGCTGCCGATCTGCGCATACATACCAAAAAGGAATACATAGAACTGGAGTTGAATCAGACGCATGAATACAAGATGTTTTTGCAGCAGTCTATGTATTTTCCGAATGACTTCACTTTTAATATCCAGAAAGATGTCAAGCTATTGGGGATACCCGGTGCCATGCTTGTTAGCGAACAATGGATTCAAATTAGAAAATTAACCGAAGAAGCTGGTAATATATTTCGTTGGTTTGATGCCGAAAGGCGTTTGGCTTATCCTTCCTTATCAAAGGTTATAGAAAATTCGTATTACGAGAAGGTCATCAATGAGTTGATAAATGAAATACTTGACGAAACTGGTATTGTAAAAGACAATGCGAGCGAAGACTTGGCTAGAATAAGGATGACACTCTATAAACGTAGGAACGACTTGCGACGGATGTTTGAAAAAGTGGTTGCCAAGCTAAACAAAGCAGGGTACTCGGCTGAAATTGATGAGGGTTTCAGTAACGGTAGGAGAGTGGTGGCGGTTTTTGCAGAGCATAAGCGTCATGTAAAAGGTATTTTGCATGGGGAGAGCGACAGCCGCAAAACTGCTTTTATTGAGCCAGAGGAAACCATTCCGCTCAATAACGAAGTGTTTTCTTTAGAGAATGATGAAGTCCGTGAGGTGCATCGTATCCTGCGGGCATTAACTGCAAAACTTTCTGTTTATTCCCCATTGTTGATGGGGTATCTGGAACTGATTGGCGAGTTTGATTTCATCAAGGCAAAGGCAAAACTTGCCATTGATATGAATGCAAACCTGCCCAATCTATTGGATAAGGCACACCTGGAATTAAAGGATGCCTATCATCCATTATTGTTTCTATACAATAAGTTGAGTGGCAAAAAGACTATTCCAGTTACACTTACATTGGATAGTCAGAATAGGATATTGGTTATAAGTGGCCCCAATGCAGGTGGTAAGACTGTTACCATGAAAACAATCGGCCTCAATCAGGTGATGTTGCAAAGTGGTCTTCTGGTGCCGGTGAATCCTAATTCTCAGATGGGTATTTTCAAGCAACTATTCATACATATCGGCGATACGCAAAGTATAGAATTTGAGTTGAGTACCTATTCTTCCCATTTGCAGCACATGAAACATTTCATAGAGGTTGCCAATGGAAAGACCTTATTCTTCATAGATGAATTAGGTAGTGGCAGCGATCCTAATCTGGGTGGTGCTTTTGCCGAAGTAATCATGGAAGAACTTGGTCGCCGACATGCCATGGGTATTGTCACCACGCATTACCTGAACCTGAAAGTGATGGCAAACCGTACGCAGGGCATCATTAATGGAGCCATGCAGTTTGATGAGGTTCATTTGTTGCCTATGTATAAACTGTTGGTGGGTAAGCCTGGCAGTAGTTATACTTTTGCCATTGCCGAGCGTATTGGCTTGCCAAAACATTTGATAAGTCGCGCAAGGGATTTAGTGGATGAAGACCATTTTAAGTTGGATAAACTTCTCAACCGTACCGAGCAGGACTTGCAGCAATTGGACATTGAAAAGAAAGATTTACACAAGCTGATCAGGGAAAACGAGAAGTTGAAGAAAGAGATGGAAGTGGTATTGGATAGGGAACGCCACCGCCAGCAGGTAGAAACCTTAAAACACCAGAACCAGATAACTGAAGAAAGGTTGGGCTACCTGAAAGATATGGAGCGCAAGCTAAAACAGATAGTGCTGGATTGGAAGAAGGCAGAAGACAAGAACACGGTTATCAAGAACTTGCAGACGATGTTGTTTAAAAGCCCTGAAAAGATAGTGGTGAACAAACTTGCCAAGAAAGTGGATACCAAGTTTAAGGAAACCAAGGCTGATATTGTTATTGGCACATTGGTGAAACTAAAAAAGAATTATCAGGTGGGTGAGGTGAAAGAGATAAGGGGCAAGAGGGCTATTGTACAAATTGGAACGCTACCCATGAACGTAGAATTGGTCGATTTAGTGGCAGTAGAAAAGATAATTGAGGCAGAGAAGTAATAAATAACTAATTTCAAACAATTTCTAAGGTGATTTAAGCACTTTAATTAGAAATATTTTATAATCGCTTGTCATTACTACAAATTGTTGAACAATATTTTATAACTTTACGCACTTAGACCATTTTATATACTGAATGCGTATATGTACTAGTTAAATGGATTAAATAATATAATAATCATGGAAGCAAAAAAGAAAATATTACTGATAGAGGATTCGAGTATGTTCGTTGAACTGATTGATAGGTTGCTACAATTAGAATTTGAAATGCTCAATCTAACAGAAACAAGTAAGGCAATGGAAACCTGCAAATCTTTCCAGCCCGATTTAATTCTTTTGGACATCATGCTTTCCGGAAATGATAATGGGCTTGATTTCTTACAGCGTATCAAAAACAACGAAGAGTTTTCGTATATCCCTGTTATACTTATCTCTTCTGTATCCTCAAACGATGTTATAGAGGAAGGATTACGCTTGGGAGCAAACGATTATCTGGTAAAACCAATAGAATTAAAGAACTTGGTATTCAAGATAAAGAACCTTCTTTTTATCAGTGAAAAGAGTGGGCAGCGGGCAGTAATGGAGAATAATATCCCTTTTGAAGTAAATCCTTCCAGGGCATCCAACATCATAGAGCAAATAAACAAGATTTCAGACAAGAGTATCAATGAAGGTAAAGAAGTAAATATTGTAGAGATAGCCAACGAATTAAATATCAGCCACAGTACCCTCAACAGGATACTCAAAAGTAAATTGGGGGTAACCGCCGTAAATTATATACTAAAGAGAAAGCTGGAAAAAGCACGGATACTCATATTTAGCGATAGAGGTATGTCTATGAAAGAGATTGCATCATCCCTTGGCTTCAACTCACTTTCCTATTTCTCCAAATGCTATAGGGATCAGTTTGGTCATACACCCACAAAAACAAAATAAGGTAAATAGTGCCAAGGCAATTTGCTGCGTTTGCTGGCCCTTCTCTTTTAGAGAAGGGTTGGGGTGAGGTATAAATGAAGGTGTAAAATCTTATATCAAACTCATGTTATTTTAGCATGGCTATGCTGAAACCTTCTTATTCAAATCAGTAACCATTCTACGGGTTCTCCGTACCAACAAATCAGCGACTTCCTGCGGTTAATTTTTTCTTTTTTTCTTAACTTAATCACATTGCCCCCTTGCCCGTTACATTTGCACCTCAAAAAATAGTAAGTAATGAGTTTGCAAGCAGGAATAGTTGGGTTGCCGAACGTGGGGAAATCTACTTTGTTTAATGCGGTTAGTAATAGTGCCAAGGCACAGGCGAGCAATTATCGCTTTTGCACCATCGAGCCAAATGTAGGTTTGGTGGATGTACCCGATGCCCGTATAGATAAACTGGCAGAATTGGTAAAACCAAACCGAACCGTTCCTACTCAATTAGAAATAGTGGACATAGCCGGATTGGTAAAAGGGGCGAGTAAGGGAGAAGGATTAGGCAATAAGTTTCTGGGAAACATTAGGGAAGTGGATGCCATCATACATGTGATACGTTGTTTTGAAGATGAGAATGTGCTGCGTGAAGAGGGAGCGATAAACCCGGTGAGCGATAAGGAAATAATAGATACCGAGCTTCAACTGAAGGATTTGGATAGCGTAGAAAAAAAGTGGAGTAAGGTAGAAAAGATGGCTAGGGTTGGTAGCGATACCAAGGCAAAGGCGGAGTTTGAGATACTTACCCGTTGCAAGGAGTGTTTGTTGCAAGGGAAAAGCATCCGTACCTTAAACCTTGATAAGGAAGAGAAATTGGCAACGGCAGATTTATTTTTATTGACTGATAAACCAGTGCTTTATGTAGCCAATGTGGACGAAGCAAGTATGCACACGGGCAATAAATACTCTGAAATATTGAAGGCTGCTGTGAAGGCGGAGGGGGCAGAAGTAATCATCATGAACAATAGTATCGAAGCACAGATAGCTGAATTGGAAAATGCGGAGGACAAGGAAATGTTTATGGATGAATATAAAATGACACAACCAGCACTGAATAGATTAATTTTATCTGCGTATAACCTATTGGGATTGGATACCTATTTTACTGCTGGTGTGCAGGAAGTAAGGGCATGGACGATACATAAAGGCTGGAAAGCACCGCAGGCAGCAAGTGTGATACACACTGATTTTGAAAAAGGGTTTATCAAGGCGGAAGTGATAGCCTTTGATGATTTTGTAAAATATGGCAGTGAGGCCGCTTGTAGGGATAATGGCAGATTGAGGATTGAAGGCAAGGAATACATTGTGAAAGATGGCGACGTGATGCACTTTAGGTTTAATGTGTAGTACGTTGTACGTATTAAGTTATAGGTTTTAAGTAAAAAGAAAGGGGCTATTGCATCACTGCAATAGCCCCTTTCTTTTATAATTTTTGTAAGCATAAATTGCTTTAACCAATTCCACATCCAAGCGATGCATAATGCCTGTTGTCAATTGAACGTTTGTTATGGTGAGTGGAGTGTATCCGGGTGCAGAAATAACAACTGTGTAGAGTGCTTCGCTCATTTTTAGTTCTAGTATAATGCCATCGGCTACGGCTACTTCGGCACCGGGCTGCACAGATGCCGTGAAGTTGGTAATGTTTACCTTCGATACACTATCAGACCCTGTTATGCGCATTCCTGTGGTGCCATTGCCTGTTACTTTTCCTAAAACGGTGTCAAACGTAAATATTGCCTTTCGGGTGGCATCGTTTTCAAAAATCAATTGTCCATCATTCAGCATGTTTCTCAAAGTGGTATAAACCCCATTGTTGGCTTTCATTTTATCACTTGTTTCTCCAGCCGTAGCTTGGGCAGAAAGTAAATAACTTTTATAAACGGTTTCAAAAGCAGTTTTGTCATTGGTATAGGTGGCAATAAATGCAGTGGGCATATTGTTGCCAATCATTTCCAGATCTGCGGTATTATTTGTTATAAATAGTTGTCCATCGGTAATCATGGTATTCATTTCTTCCCAGCCCTCATTGTAAGCTGCGTGGTACGAACTATTGCCTGCCGATTTAAGCATTGCTACAGTGGAAGTGGGAAATGCCTCTTCTATATAGCTTTTCAGTTTCCGCTGGTTAGCAAGGCAGGTAACGCCTAATGGCACCAAGGCAATCCTTACAGATTCTGGCAATGAATTTCTTGTTCCTTGATTGGGTAACAATTTTGCCGCCGCCAAGGCTGCCAATGCGGTTGTGGCAAGGGCTGTAGTGTATTTTCCTTTAAAAGCTGTAAACTGGGCAAGGTTTGTATTGTAGTTGGTCCAAACAACAGCTGCTACTGTATATAATGATTGTTGTGAACAGCCGTACAGAGGTTGAATCCCCTTTTTTTTCTTAGACATAATAGCAATTTTATTTGCACAAGGTATTGTAACTAATTGGAATAAAAAATTATTTTATTTTTAAACCCTTATAGGGTTCCAAGCCCCTATAAGGGTTGCGGTTGCGGTAAAAATCAGCATTCAATTTCATTTTGCAATTCAACTGCATATAATTGGAAGTCTTTATATGCCAAAGCCCCTCCGTACCAGGCTAATACGCTTTCTCGCTCTATGTTGGTGGACTTTTCTGATAGCATTGTTTGATGTGATGAATATGTCCAGTCTTCCATTGATGAACAGAAATGGTGGTGTACAGGATTGTTGTGGATGTAATGAACCAACCTGATAAAATAGGCATCATCGGTTACTTGTTTTCTTCGTAGATAGTCAATAAACAATGCCCCTTTTCTGCCAAACATTTTATTGTATGCCTGTGCATATCCATTAAGCATATTGCTAAACTGTTGCATCACTATCTTGCTATAATCTTTACTTGGAGTGGTAGCAGTAGGGAATTTTGTACTATAGAATTGTTCTATTATGGCTTCGTTTTTAACCTGAATAAGAAAATGGAAATGATTTGGCATTAAACAATAAGCATATACTTTACATAACGGGCTTATATATTGACCAAACTTGATTAGAAAGTATTGGTAGTTTGCATTGTTTCTGAATAAATTTTCGTTGCCAACAGCATGGTTGAATAGGTGGTAATATCCTTCTGGTTGAAAAGCATCTGTATTGGCAGGCGTGTACATGTATTTTTTATTGGTGAAGGTATTGTTTAGTTTTTATAAGCTAATAATTTATGTTTAATTAACCCTTATATGTTAACCCTTATATATTAACCCTTATAGGGGCTTGAAGCCCTATAAGGGTTGTGGTTGTGGGTTGCGGTTGCGAGCTGCGTAGAACACTTGTATTGCTTGGGATGAAATGGGATAGCGGGGAAGATGTAAGCGAAGGTGTGCGTTAAAGATGGGGCGGAAGCAGGGAGGTTTAGGCGGAGTAGCTGAGGCTGGATTTAAGCGCATTCCAGTTATAAACTGGCTCGACTAATACACACAAGTCATCCTACGGAAGACTTGCGCAAGAGGGTATTAGATTTTAGCAATTGACGAGGACTAGCTGGGCAACCTCCTCATTAGCTTCTACTTTTATTTTCTCTGTTTCACACAACTCAAAAAAGAATTTCAATAAAGGCTCACTTCCACTCGAATACTTGTTGTCCAGATAATGCGAGTAACCCAAT
>JANYEU010000190.1 GCA_025362915.1 Chitinophagaceae bacterium
AACTGGTTGGCTTAACCAAGGCGACCCTGTTACAAAGACAAAGGCTATAATTGATGGATTGGTACCTGAAACAGGGAGCTATTATAGAATTTCTGCTGGAAACACCTTAGGGCCAGGTTCTTGGAGCGACCCACTTAAAGTGATGTCAATGTAGATAGTTACAAGTCAGTCGTTAGTCGAAAGTTGCGGGAAACGGAGGTTGCAAGTTTCGATGAATAAGCTCTAGCACGGAGAGTGCATTAAAATACGTATTGCGTAATACGTTAGAAAAGGCTGCAAGGAAGGTAATGACTCTTGCAGCCTTTGTTTTTGAAAAGTTAATGAATATTCCATCATTTAATATTTCTCTTAAACTATTTCCATATTCTCGCCGTTATTTCCACGAAAGGAGAAGTCTAACCGAAACCAGTAAACAATAGCATGGGCCTAAAAGCCTCCCATTTCGCTTCTCCATAATCTTTGCACGTCATTGCGAAGGTCTCATCTGACGTGGTTTAAATTTCAGAAAGGACTCATCGAAAATCAGCCTGTCAGCCTGAGGCATTAATTAGTGTTCTCAAGTTTGTTGAAAATGACAAATAGTTCACTTCGAAAATCAACCTCATTGTCTCCCTGAGCCTGTCGAAGGGCAAAGAGGCTAAATTATCGCTATTGATTTTCAAACTTTTATAAAGATGTCATTAGCAGCCTGTCGAAGGCGGGATGATATGTTTAAACTGTTTGCGCTTCGACAGGCTCAGCGTGACAATCATCTTGATTTTAGATGTGATTGGTAACGTCATTCCCATTTTTTTCTGCTGCGCCAGACGAGACATTCGCAATGACGGGGAGATTGAAGCGATTTTAAATAAAAAAGGCTGCCACAAATGGGCAGCCTTTTTTATACCATTCTTTTCGAATCTAAAAGATTATTTTGCTTTAAGTAATTTAGCTATTGCAACCACCTTCCCATCTGCATTGGTTACTTCAGTGAGGTAAGTCCCTTTTGCCAAAGAAGATATATCTATATGAGTAGTTAAGGTAGTATTAACGACTCCCCCTGAAATGGTTTGTTGTTTTATCATCTTGCCATCCACAGTGTAAATCTTGATAGTCAGATTTCCAGTCTTGGTACACAAAACCTTCAAGGAAATATCATTATTTGCAGGGTTAGGATAAATGTTAGCCATTGATACGGCAGCAATTGGGGCAGTAGCAGGAACTGTTATGTGGTTATTGCCATTGGAATGACTTCCAAAAAGAGCATACTTATATCCTTTAAAGAAATTGTTGGTAGGGTCAAATATGGCGGTATCAGTTGCTGTCTTACCCTTATCAGAGGTTACAGTCAATATGGCAATAAGGGTATAGCCATTAGGAATAGGATCGGAGGTTAAAACACTTCCTGTAGAACCAATACCTACTGTAGTATCGCCAATAGAGGAAACTAAATCCCAAGCCCAATCATAACTGACAATACTGCCAGATGATATTGTTGAAGGATTACTGACATTGTCGCCAGCTAGATTATAAGTAGCTGTACCACCGAAGTTGGCGTAAAAAGCAGTAATGTTAGCAACCGGAGTGGGAGCCACAACAGATACAAGTTTAGTAACAGGTACTGACACCACATTTCCATTGGCATTTGTAACAGTCAATGTTATGGTATAGTCACCATCCGCATTATAAGCATAAGTTCCAGTTGGGGTGGTACTTGTTCCGCCATCACCAAAAGTCCAGTTGTACGTTAATGAACCACCCAAATCATTTACATAAGACGTGGATGCATCATAGGTAACAGACAAATCAGCAATAGACGTTGTAAATTGGGCAATTGGCGTGATATAAACATTACTCAACGTAACGAACGCAGAATCTTGTAAACCACCATTTGTATTTGTAACGATTACTTTGATGGTACGAGTTGCTGCACCAGAAGCATAGGTATGGGTTCCAGATGCAGTTGTGCCAGTGGTAGTGTCTCCAAAGTCGAAACTATACGTTAATGAACCCCCTAAATCATGTACAACAGAATGTGTAGCATCAAAACTAAGTACACCATTGGTGGCTGTTGCAGTAAGGTGCGCAAATGGCTTTATATACATACCATTTAAGGTAGTTGTAGCTGAACTTACCTTGCTTCCATTGTTGTTTGTAACAATAAGTGTTATAGTACGGGAGGCAGCACCTGTTTTGTAGGTATGGGAAGGTTGGGTGCTATTTGAAAGAGCAGAACCATCACCAAAGCTCCAAGTGTAAGATAGGCTTTGAGGAGTTTCATTTACACTGCTTGTATTACTTGTTGCAGCAACTGGCTGACCTAAGTTGTTGTAAGTGGTATCAGCAGTAAAAGTAGCAATAGGTTTAATGTAGAAGGTAAGATTTACATCTCCAGAAGATACTACACAACCAGCATCGGAAGTTACCAATAGCTTATCATTATAACTTCCCCCTTTGGTGAAATGCGTGGCTAAAGTATTTGCAGCACCATTGGATTCTTGGTAACCACTTCCATCATTTTCATAAAACCAATCATTGTTTACAATTATTCCGCCTGGATCATGAGAGGTAGAAGTAAATGTAACCAATGGATTGTTTGTAGAATCACCGCTGTAATCAACAGTAGTAGTAAAAGATGAAACAGGTTGACTTAAATAAACTATATGGGTTATACTGTCTTTACAACCTTTATCAGAAGTTACTGTCAACTTAACTGGATAAGTGCCAGCCTGGTTAAATATCATTCTAGGGTTGATGTAGGCTGAATCGCCATCACGGAATGTTTTACCATTAGTGGCAAAATCCCAACTGTAATTCATTAAGCCTTTATCTATCTTACTATTACTGATATAAGAAAAATCCATACCCGGCATAAAGCAACGGTGTAGGTTGGTTACATCAGTAAGGTCAGTATTCAAATACAATATATAAACCGGCGTTGGTATTGGATATAAGCTGATTGATTGTATTGTTGTAGCATTAAGGCCAGCTGAATCCACTTCAAGTTTTACGGTATAATCACCACTCGTGGCATAATGGTGATTTGGAGAAATGCTATTATCTGTTGTGCCATCACCAAAATCCCAAGCGTAGGTAACTCCTGCACCTGCACTTGATGTATTATTGAAAGTATAGCTGTTGGCATTATCATAGCAAATGCCCGATGCAGTACCAGTTACATTGAATGAAGCAGTAAGGGATGCAATAACTACAGGTGAATAGGTTACAGATTGAGAAAGGCTATCAACACAACCATTATCGCTCGTTTCTATCAGTTTTACTGTATAAGTACCGGCAGTAACTGTTTCATAAAAATTAACTGATGATGAAGCATTGCCACTAGTGGATGACCAACTATTATTGGCAATATACCCACTTGCTATAGAAGAGGTATTGGTGTATGTATAGTTGGCATTGTTACTATTGATGGTGAATGATACAGTAGGTTTAGGATATACTGTAACAGTTCCAGTAGCGGCAGAAGTACCAACCGAAGAAGTAACAGTCAAGGTAACCGTATGAATTCCCGCAGTACTGAATGAATGCGTTGGTGAACTTGAATTGTCTGTAACCCCATCGCTAAAATCCCAATTATAGGTAACGCCTGTGCCATTTGTTACAGAGGTATTTGTAAAATGATAATTATTGTTAGTGATACACATTGGTGCATCAACTGTGAAAGATGCAGCATTTGGGTTATCTACTATTGTTATTGATTGATGCGTAGTATCAGTACAGCCACCTGTTGATAATGCTACCAGTTGTACACTTAATGTTTGAGGTGCAGCATAGGTATGGGTTATGGTGGTATTTGTGGTGGACGCTGTAGCAGCATCGCCAAAATCCCATGCAAAACCAGTAATAGAACCAGTTGAAGTAGAAGTGAAGTTTGCAGTTTTACCATTAAATGTGTAAGTAAAGCCAGCGATAGGATTACTCAAAACAGCAATAGTATTTACAGAAGTACCAACATTGCTTCCGTTTGATACGGTAAGTACAACATTATAATTGCCAGAAGCTGTATAAGTATGACTTGCACTAAAAGTGTTTGCACTTGTACCATCGCCAAAATTCCATGAGTACGATAGGCTGGCATCAAACGTTCCAGCATTGGTGAAGTTGAAACTGTTAGCCAATAAACATTGTGATGCGTTATCTATCGTGAAAGCCGAAGCTATTGTATTGCCCGTAAGTATGATGTTTACAGATTGTGAAGTACTGTCTATACAACCGTGATCTGAAGTTACAATCAATTTTACATTATAATTACCTGTAGCACTATAAGTCTTGGTGGGGTTACTGATTACATCGCCAGAACCATCTCCAAAACTCCATACATAACCTGAAATAATACCAGAACCAACAGTAGATGTGCTTAAGAATGTGTATGAATTTCCGTTTACGGTGCCTGCTAAAGAATTAAAGGACGCAACTGGTGAAGGATAAACATTTATTGCTTGATCTAAAGAATAAGTTACGCCCGCATCCACCGCATCTACGTGTATCTTATAGGTACCTGCAGCAGCATAACCATGTGTAGGGGTAGCAGATGTACTAGTGCTGTTGTCTCCAAAATCCCAAGCGTAAGTTGCAGTATTACTTAGGGTGTTTACTGAAAAGCTAAAGGAATTATTATAAAAACAACTTCCAGTTTGTGCGCCAGTACTTGGGACACTCCCATTAACAACTATGCTTTGCGCATTTACAAAGGTTGATGAAACGAGTAAAGTGAAAAAAGCTAAGAGTAAATTTCTAAATCTCATATGACGTCTTTTAATTTGGGTTGTTTTAAACAGTTTTGTGTTATTATTTCAATCACATTACTACAATAAAATAAAAACTGTGTTAAAAAAACAAATATACTGTCAAATTACTATAACATTTTGTAAGAAAATATGCACATGCTGAAATTAGGATAATTCATACCCCTTAAACAAGGGGCTTATATTAAATTTAGGTTCAATTTGTTAAAAGCATGTATGCATATGTTTATTTATTTAACATTTAATTAACTATCGCAAGGCAATAATATTTCTTTTATCCAAGGGCTTATAGTCATATAAATAAAAAATTCCAGACGATAGCGTCTGGAATTACTAAAAAAGTATGTACTTTAAATGTTTACCTGGCAATGTTTACTGCCCTCTTTTCTCTGATAACAGTTACCTTAATTTGACCAGGATATGTCATTTCAGTTTGAATCTGTTGTGCAATCTCAAAACTTAGTTTATCACTATCGCTATCGGTTACCTTGTCTGCTTCTACTATCACACGCAACTCTCGCCCAGCTTGAATGGCATAAGCTTTTTCTACACCCTTATATCCTTGTGCCAATGTTTCCAAGTCTTTAATACGCTGGATGTATTGTTGCATTATTTCTCTTCTTGCACCCGGTCTTGCACCACTGATGGCATCACAGGCCTGTACGATTGGAGAGATGACAAACAACATTTCCATTTCATCGTGGTGCGCACCTATTGCATTAACGATAGAAGGATGCTCACCATACTTTTCAGCAAGTTTGGCACCCAATAAGGCGTGGCTTAATTCTGTTTCTTCATCAGGCACCTTACCTATATCATGCAATAAACCAGCACGTTTGGCAAGCTTAGGATTCAATCCTAGTTCGGCAGCCATTATACCACAAAGGTTGGCAGTTTCGCGGCTATGCATCAATAGGTTTTGACCATAAGAAGAACGGAAACGCATACGGCCTATCATTCTTACCAGTTCCTTATGCAGACCATGAATGCCTAGTTCTATTACAGTACGTTCGCCTATTTCCAATACCTGTTCTTCCAGTTGCTTACGGGTTTTTTCCACCACTTCTTCAATACGTGCGGGGTGTATACGTCCATCAGCTATCAATCTCTGCAAACTCAAACGAGCAATCTCCCTGCGCAATGGATCGAAAGAAGAAAGTACAATTGCTTCTGGCGTATCATCAACAATCAAATCAACCCCGGTTGCAGCTTCCAATGCGCGGATGTTTCTACCTTCCCTACCAATTATCTGTCCTTTTATTTCATCTGTTTCCAGATTAAATACAGATACTGTGTTTTCAATGGTTTGCTCGGCAGCAGTACGCTGGATGGTTTGAATTACAATCTTACGGGCTTCTTTATTAGCCTTTAGTTTGGCATCTTCTATTATTTCCTGTTGCAACACCAATCCTTGTGTGTGTGCCGCGGCTTTCATAGCTTCTACCAATTGCGCTTTTGCTTGTTCTGCAGTCAGTCCAGCAACTGCTTCCAGCCTTTGTTGATGTTCTTGTTCGTGCTTTTCAAACTGCACTTTCTGAAGGTTCACCTGTTCAATCTGCTTGTTCAGATTCTCTTTGATAGCATTGTTTTCAGCGGCCTGTTTGGCTAGGTTTTCCTTAATGGAGTCTTGTTCTTTAATCTGTTTGTCCAGACTACTTTCTTTCTGAGTTATTGAAGTCTCTTTCTGAATGATTGAAGCCTCTTTTTGTTGGATGGATAGCTCCTTTTGTTTCGCCCTTGCTTCCGATTCTACAATCTTTTTGTTACGCTCTAAAATCTCGCTGTCAAATTGTTCCTTTAGCTGTACAAACTTTTCTTTTGCCTCTACCTGTTTCTCTTTTTTAATTGTTTCGGCTCTTAGTTCAGCCTCTTTGATGATTACCTGTGCCTTTGCATCTGCATCTTCTACTTCTTGTTTTGTGTTTTTGGCGAAAAACATCTTCCCCGCCACAACCCCTACAACCAGTGCTATTACACCGATTATGATAAGCATTACTGTGTTATCCATGCTGTTAGTGAAATTTTTAAATGGTTCAAAATCATATTTCTTCAATTCCTCCAACCGATTTGCTACAAATCGGCTGTAATCCGCAAATGTAATTGAATACCCTTCTCAAAATGTAGTGTTTATAAAGTAGGGGAATAAAATGTATATAAGATTTCTATATTAACACTTTTAAAATTGTCTGGAAGTTTTAGTTTACCTATGCTCTTATCATTAGTAGCAACGTTAACTAATCATTTTCCGTTACTTTTGGGCATAAATTTTATTTATGCAACAAAGAATAAATAGTAATCCTGAAATATTCAATGGTAAACCCATTGTCAGGGGTATGCGTTTTAAGGTTGCAGACGTTTTGGGTTATCTGGCAAGTGGTATGACATGGGAGGAACTTTTAACTGACTTTCCCTATCTTGAGAAAGAAGATATTACCGCCTGCCTGCTTTTTGCAGCTAATAAAATTGATTATCCCATCCTACATATAGAAATGGATGCAGCCTGAACCCCTTTAATTTTGGATAGATTTAAATTTACCTCCTGCCTTGGCTAGTTGGATTAAGGAAGAATTTGAAGTTGAAGCGAAATCTTTTTTAGAATTAGGTTTTGTAACCACTACCGACATACAAGTGTATAAATTGGCTAAAGATCATCATAATGTGATTGTCATTACAACAAAGGATGTAGATTTTCTTAATTATTCTTCCGCAATTGGTGCTCCTCCAAAAGTTCTTTATATCAACACAGGAAATATTTCCAATAAGAAATTAAAAGAGTTATTCAGCAAGAGTCTAAACGAAGTCATTAATATTTTTACAAAAACAAATCAACATTTAATCGAAATAAATATTTGAATTATGAGTAAATTTTCAGAACACAATTTTTCAGGACAAAAAGCATTGATACGCGTGGATTTCAATGTTCCCCTAGACAAACAAACCTTAACCATTACCGACGATAACAGGATGAGGGCTGCTGTGCCTACCATTAAAAAGATATTAGCCGATGGTGGTAGTGTAATCTTGATGAGTCACCTAGGCAGGCCAAAAGGTGGACCTGAAGATAAATATTCCCTTTGCCATATAGTAATGCACTTGAGTGATTTACTGGATGGTGTAGATGTACAGTTTGCCGATGATTGCATTGGTGAATCTGCTATAGAATTGGCTGGTGAATTAAAGCCCGGCGATGTATTATTATTGGAAAATCTTCGTTTTTATAAGGAAGAGGAAGAGGGCGATGAAGCCTTTGCAGAAAAACTCAGCAAACTGGGCGATGTATATGTAAATGATGCTTTTGGCACGGCGCATAGGGCACACGCCAGCACAGCGGTGATAGCCAAGTATTTTACAGCTGATAATAAGATGTTTGGTTTGTTGATGAATAGCGAAGTGGCAAGTGCAGAGAAGGTAATGCACGAAAGTGAAAAACCTTTTACTGCCATTATTGGTGGGGCAAAGGTTTCTGATAAGATATTGATTATAGAAAACTTGCTGGAACGTGCTACCGACATCATCATAGGTGGCGGTATGGCTTATACTTTTATGAAGGCACAAGGCGGACATATTGGTAAAAGCCTTTGTGAAGATGACCGTTTGGAAATGGCGCTCGATTTATTGAAGAAGGCAGAAGCCAAGGGTGTTTGCATCCATTTGCCAAGTGATAGTATTGTGGCGGATAATTTTGCTGCTGATGCCAATACCTCCACTGCGCCTAGTAATGCGGTGCCAGATGGTTGGATGGGCTTGGATATTGGACAAAATGCTGCCGAACAGTTTGCCAACGTAATCAAACGTTCTAAAACAATATTGTGGAATGGCCCGATGGGGGTTTTTGAAATGGAAAAGTTTCAGCACGGCACCAAAGCCATTGCCATTGCGGTTACCGAAGCTACTGCCAATGGTGCATTTAGCCTTGTGGGTGGTGGCGATAGCGTTGCTGCCGTAAACCAGTTTGGCTTTGCCGATAAGGTTAGTTATGTAAGCACAGGTGGTGGTGCCATGCTAGAATATTTTGAAGGAAAGTCTCTTCCGGGTATTGCAGCTATTACTGAATAGGCGTTGATGATTAATATAAAAGGTTGCAAGTAGGGTTATACCGCTTGCAACCTTTCTTTTTATGGGGCATTCTGGAATATTTTATCAGTTTGTCCCTTTTCTGTGCCTGCCTTATAATAACTTTTGAAGTATTCGTCGGCAGAAAGAATGCCGCTACTTTAATGGGTTTAATTTCTAATAATTATCGCTATGATAGAACAAGAAACGCATCCTTGGAAATGGTTCGCCCCTAAAAACAGTGAGATATTGATGATTGGCACATTTCCTACTGCCAAAAGGAATTGGTCGTTCAACTTTTTTTACCCCAATAAGGCAAACCTTTTTTGGTCGGTTATGGCTAGGATTATCAAAAAGGAATTGAAACACTTTTCGGGCGAAAATGCTGTAGAAGAAAGGAGAAACATACTTGAGTCATTAAATATTGCCATCACAGATATGGGATTTGAAATAATGCGAAAGGAGGGGAGTTCGCTAGATGAAATGCTTGTTCCCATTCAGTATATGGAGATATTTCAAATTCTGAAAGAAAACCCTACCATAAACAAGATTATCCTCACCAGTAGCAGTGGCCCCGTAAGTGCCTCAAGATGGTTTGTGGAATACCTAAAAAGCAAGAATATCAAGCATGTTTTTCCTATAGGGTTAAAGCCGTTAAGTAGCCATTTTCAGTTTGAGGATAGAATCATTAAACTCATTATTTTACATTCACCATCCCGCCGGGCAGCCAATAGGATATCATTCGATAAATTGGTAGAAATGTATGAACACGAAATAATATCGCCCATTGGTTAGTTTATCATAACTCCTATCTAAGTCAATACTATCTCTATTTTCACTTGTGCCTTGCTTCCCGTAGTATTTACCAAATACAAGAAGGTTTTCAGGTCGGTATAACCCAATGCGTCAAAGGTGTAAGTGGCTGAGGAATCTGGTTGCAAGGTGGTAATTATGGTACCCACACCAGGTTTTTTGGCTATACCGTTTGTATAATATACGTTTACCATGCCTGTACCCACATGCGTAAATTTAACCGAATACTTGGTAGTATCCATTTTGCGCCGGCAAATTGCCCGTTCCTTATTCATGATTTTTAAGGTAGCATTAAACACCATTTGCAGTGTATTATGTAGCTCGGGTATATCAAAATAAGCATCAACATTTGTAGGTGTAAGGTAAAATTTGGCCAATAAGCTGGCATAAACAAAAAACATCCCTTGCGCTGCTGCAAGTGACGAAGCGTCTAAAGCTATAATGGCGCTATCAATATTGTTTAGTTGCCCGCTTTGTTTACCAATTGCTGTATTTAAAAGTGTAACAAAAGTAACAATGCTTGCCTTCACGGTGGCAAGGCTAGCATCGGAGCCAATGGCAGTTATCAGGGTATTAATGGCAAGCACCCTCGATGCAACAGTTCCGGTTTGGAATGGTATGCGATGCTTGGGCATCAATGTCTTGTATTCGGTAGTATCAATATCATAAACATCCTGAATCTTTTTGTCCCACTTACGAATGTTTGTACTGGTAAGTTCATCAATCAGTTGCATAACCCCCAATGTTTTTCCTGGGTTAGCACTTTTTAGCACAGTCCAAGCAGCATAATCAAGGTCGTGTTGCGCCCACAATGTATGAAAGAAGGTGTGGAGGGTAAGTATTGCCGGGTCGGCAATGCCAGCAAGAAGTGCTTGCTCGGTGTAATCGATTATTTTTTTGCCGCCAACATAGCTTTGTTGTATGGGGTGTATAAAGAAATTGACGGTTCGATTCCAAATGTAATCTGCCATAACGGATGTTTTGAATTGTAAAAAATTAATAATAAAGCCGGTTGTTGTGCCAACGATAAAACAAAGTTATACTACTTATAGAGATATAAAGACAAAAAATAATTATATTTTTAAAATAAATTTTTTTATTTCGATATTTTCGTTTTGCGTCCCAATTTATTGCAATTAACAAGCAACATATCCCAGTTGCTTTTCTTCATAATCTCTCCGCATTGCGAGGCACGAAGCAACCTTTTTTAGGATAAATACGCTTGAATTTATTTATAAAAGGTTGCTTCGTGCCTCGTAATGATGGGGCTACCCAATAGATGCTAAAAGATATAGCACCTAATTATTCTTTTAGGCAACCCAATATTGTTGCTAAATGGCAAAAGCTATTTACTGGCAAGTAGAATGTACTTACAGCAAAGCCTTTTTTGTTTACTACCCAATAGAAAAATCTGTATAAATAGGGTACTCGATTTAGTAGGCAATTACAACATCTGTATAAATGGGGTACTCGATTTAGTAGGCAGTTACAATACCTGTATAAATGAGGTACTCGATTTAGCAGGCAGTTACAACACCTGTATAAATGAGGTACTCGATTTAGTAGGCAGTTACAACACCTGTATAAATGAGGTACTAAATTACAAACCCTGTCTGTGGGTTTTTGGGTAGGTGGTTTAGGATTGGAAAGGAAGCAAGAAAAGGTGAGGTAAGAAGTAATTGTGGTAGGTTATGCACAACGGTGGACTAACTTATTTTATATTTTGCTGGGTGGTGGTGAAATAGTAGGGATATTACGCTTAGTTACCAATAACTATAAAATCAGAAGCCCTATATTTGAATAATTAAACTTCCTATTCATTGTTGTTTGCTTGAAACACATAACAACGGCGATGGGAAACCAACACAATAAACATGAAAAAATATTTTGCTTTTGCCTTCACAATCTTGTTAGTACTTTGCTCTTGCAAAAAGACAGAGATAAATTCCCCATCTAGCAATGAGAGCATAAAAATAGGAATGTCTGAAACCTTAGATAGTATGTCAAGAACATTAGTACTTAAGTGCTATACAGATAAAATATATCCTTGCACTGGTTACCATATTGAATCAAACTGTGTGTTGACAAATAAGAAGATTACCATAAACTTTATTCAAGTAATTACACCAGACTTTTGTTTATTAACGCCTGGACCAGCATCAACATTTTTTAATTTTACTGCACTTGCAAATGGGGTTTATACCATTGAATTAAACTTGTGGGGATCGACAATTTCAGGACAACTTACGATATCGGCTGGTAGTTATAAAGTGACAATCCCTCAACAATCAAGAATACAGTTTATTGATACTATGCTTAATAGAATTCCTGATAATACAATTTTTGGAACAGTGGACTATACTACTAGTTCGAATGCTACAACAGCACAAAGTTTTATAGATTCGTTACAATTTTATGGAGCAACGCCATTTAAACTTCAACAAGGAGATTACGGGCAATTTCAAATTGATTCTAGTGGACAAATAATACCCAATCCTGGTTCAGGTTATAATTTTACACGATACTATATTTTCAATTATTCAGGCAATTCTGCACCATTAAAAAGCATGGTAAAATGGTACGGTAACAATTATAATGGCTCTTTATACATTAGACTTAACACATCAAAAGGAGAAACTTTTATTAGTTGGTAAAATTAAAAAAATATAAAACTCCCACTCTGCTGGGTGGCGTAATCGCATTTGCTTTTCGTCCATGCTAAGCGAAGCACATGGCAAACTAGCAAATGATAGTTTTTTTTAATGCCGTTATAAAGTAAAGAATTAGCGATTCTTTCTTATTGTCAGTTCAGGATGTGCTTACATTAAAATAGCATACAAAAAATATGGAAACAATATTTGACAAAAAAACAAGAGATGGATTAATTGACAGAATTAATTTATTGGATGAAACCAGTACGGCCGAATGGGGCAAAATGAATGTGTATCAGATGGTAAAACATTGTAGGTTTTGGGAACA
>JANYEU010000204.1 GCA_025362915.1 Chitinophagaceae bacterium
GTAAAAACTTTGTTTTATGTCATCCTAGACATAAAGGATGAGTAAAAACTTTGTTTTTACTCGTCCTTTATGTCTAGGGTGACATAAAACAAATATTGTACAAACAATCATTAAACAAAATAAAACAAAAAGTTCCTTGAAAAGAAATTCTCTTCAAGGGACTTTTTATTATTTATGAGCGTTGACTTTTGACTCTCGACTTATGACTTAAAATCTTACCAATATTTATCACCCATCAATCTTGCCAATTCTACCTTTGCCAAGCACAATTGATACTGGTATTGAAGCTTGGTCAATTCGGCTCTTTCTAAGTTTGTAGTGGCATTGGTCAATTCCAAGTTTGTTCCTACGCCGTTCTGAAACCTGTTTTCAGCCAATCTAGTTGCATATTTAGCTTCATCAATCTGTCCTTCCGTATTCTTTATCCTTTCCAAGTTGGAAGAAAGGTCGGTGAGTGCCTGCTCCAAATCTTTTCTATAATTACCATTTAGTGTTGCTATTGCCAACTCATTTTGTTTTACCAATGTTTGCGATAGCGCAATTTGTTTCTTGGTGCGCCCGCCCTCATAAATGGGTATTCTCAATGCTACCCCTGCATTATAATTAAACTTCAATTCATTTACGGATGGAACATATCCATTTTTAAGGCCCGATTCTGCACCAACAATTACACTCGGCTTAGTACCCAATTGTGTAACCGCCAAATCATTTTGCGATTGCTTCACCTTGTCCTTTGCCAATAGAAAGTCAGGGTTATTTGCCTGTGCATCAGCAACTGCCCCTTCAATATCCTTTAGTGGCAAATCAAAATCGAAAGAATTGCCGCTTGTTTGTTTTTGCCCAGTGGTATAAGCCAACAGGTTCAGTTGCTTTTGCAAGCTATTCTGCAAGTCTACCTTACGGTTTTGCTCTGCATCTATCTGGGTTTTTATGTTTAGGATGTCTATTTTAAGTGCATCTCCATTCTTGTATTTATTCTCTACAAAAGTGCTGTTCTCGCCTAAAAAGCTAAGCACACTATCTTGGATGCTGATGGCATGTTGCAGAAAAACAATGTTATAATAGATAGTAGAAACTTGGGAAGCCAATTGATATTTGGTATAAATAACATTGTGCTCAGCATACTGAATATCAGTTTTAGAACGTTCGATGTTAGCTTTCAACTTGCCAAAATCAAATAAAAGATAGTTGATGTCTGCATGACCATCAAGGTTATGAACGGGTGCAAACTGAAACTCTTGCCCACCCAATGGGATTTCAATCTTGGGCTCCACAAACCTATAAGCCACACTTGCATCTATCGTTGGGCTATTGATGCTGGATACATCCAACCTTTGTTTTGCCGTGATTACAGTATTTTCCACTTCTTTTATTCTTGGGAAATAAGAAAATGACTGATTGATAAAAGATTTTAATTCAGTATTTGCTGTCACCTGCGCCTGTGAAGTAATCGCAGCTGATATCAGGAACGAAGCGATAAAAATTTGTTTCATAAATTAGTGATTAGTGTTTAACGATTAGTGATTAGTATTTGGTGATTAGTGTTTAGATTAATCACTAAACACTAATCACTAACAACTATTTAGTGTGCTTCCGCAGCAGCCTTCTTTATAGCCGCTACTTCTTCTTTTGTTTTCTTTTTCGTTGTAAGGAACATCGTCAACGGCAATACCACTACAAAGAAGATGGCAATAAGTCGGAATGTATCCAGATAAGCCAAAAAATACGCCTGACGTTCAACTGTTCTTTCCAGAATAGTCAAAGCCTTTCCGGCAGCACCAGCCGCATCACCTGTTTTGCTTATGATGCCTTGTGCAAGTGTATTCAATCTATCAGTCAATAGAGGAGAATCTTTAGGCATGGCACTCACAAGATTCATTCGATGGTCGGCATATCTACTAGAGATATAATTGTTCGCTAGCGCAATACCAAATGCACCTCCAAGTTGGCGTATCATATTGTTTAATCCTATTCCAGTAGCATAATCCTTCGGTTCCAACCCCGCTACTGCCTGATTAATCAATGGCAACTGACAAAATGCTATCCCAACGGCACGCACCAACAATGGATAGAAGAAGTCGCCCCTGCCTACATCTATACTTACGCTGGCACTCATCATGCTATAAATTGAAAACAGGATATAGCCAATGATGATTAATGGTATTGGCGACATCCCTTTGCTCATTAATGTACCTACAACTGGCATTAGAAACACGCAACAAAGCGTGGGTGCAAGGAGCGTAATACCCGTTTCGTAAGCTGTAAAACCAAGTACTCGCTGCGCCAATACGGGGAATACAAACACAGAAGTGTATAGCCCAAAGCCCACCACAAATGTGAAGATGGTTGTGAATGCGAGGTTGCGGTTCTTCATCACCTTTAGGTTTACCGCGGGCTGTTTTATATTGAGTTCGTAGAAGATAAAAGCTATCAAACCAACGGCTGCAAATACAGAACAATACCTGATTATCTCACTACTGAACCAATCTTCGCTTTCTCCCCTTTCCAATACAAACTGCAAACAGCCAATACCCACCATCAATAAAAGGATACCCGTATAATCAATCTTGATACTGTCCTTTTTCTTGCCTTCATTCGGTTTCTTATTGATGAATGTGATGGAAAGAATTGTAGCGAGGATACCAATTGGGATATTAATCATAAAGATTAATGGCCAAGACGAGTGGTCTATTATATAACCGCCTAATGTTGGTCCCAAGGTAGGACCAAGTACAATACCCATCCCGAACAATCCCGATGCTTTGGGCCTGTCCTTTGGTTCAAATGCATCAAAGAGAATGGCCTGCGAGGTGGATAACAATGCACCGCCACCAATACCTTGTATGAATCGCCAAAGGATTATCTCTACCAATGAGTGCGACTGACCGCACATATAAGATGCTATTGTGAAAATAATCATCGATACAATATAGTAGTTCTTTCTGCCGAAATATTCAGCCAAGAAGCTTGTAAGCGGTATGATGATTACGTTTGCGATTGCATAAGAAGTTATCACCCAACTGATATCTTCAATACTCACTCCAAGGCTACCGCTCATGTCATTGAGAGCCACGTTTACAATAGACGTGTCCACCAATTCCATGATCGCCGCCGTAATGGTGGTGATAACTATTATCGCCCGCGCCAACCCCGTTGGATATACGATTGGCTGGGCTAAAGAAGCTGATGCCATAAATATTTTTTTAGTTGTTAGTGATTAGTATTAGTGGTTAGTGATTTAAGTTTAGTCTAACAACTAATCACTAACCACTAATAACTATTTTGCCGCTACCACATAAACACTCAATCCGGCACGTAGCACATCTTTATATTTAGCTACATCATTAATCCAGATTTTTACTGGTACACGTTGCGTAACCTTTACAAAGTTTCCACTACTATTATCAGGCGGCAATAACGCGAATCTTGCACCAGTAGCATCGCTAAGACTGGCCACTGTTCCAGTTATCTTTAAATCTGGAAAGGCATCTACCCTCAATTCTACCTGTTTATTTGGTATTAATGCACCTATCTGACTTTCTTTAAAGTTTGCTACAACCCAAAAAGTAGTGTCATTTACAATAGAGAATAAAGGCGTACCCGCTTGTACAAACTGACCTTCACTTACATTCTTCCTGCCAATCTTTCCTGCTTGTGGAGCGAATATTTTGGTGTAGGTAAGTTTTAGTTTAATCTGATCTATTGCTGCTTGTTTTACAGCCATAGTTGCTTCTGTCTTTTTTACAGCCGATTGCAATACAGCGATACGACTTTGTGCAGAACCTAAATCATTATGGGTGTTATCCAAAGATTTTGTGGCTGATTCATAAGCAAACCGGCTATCATCCAATTGCTTTTTAGTAATTGCTTCGGCAGCATACAAGCTTTTGTTACGGTTGTAATCTTCCAATGCCTGTGCGCTTCTCACATCGCTGATGTCAATATTTCCTTTGTTCACTTTCAGCGAAACCTCTGCATTATTCAACGAAGCCTTTGCATTGATAATGTCCACTGCTGCTTGTGCATACTCGGCCTGTGCAGCTTCCAGTTGTGTTTGCAATTCAGCATCATCCAGCTCTGCAACTAACTCACCTGCTTTTACGGTGTCATAATCATTTACTGTAATACTTTTTACATAACCAGATACACGTGGTAATACAGGTGTAATCTGTGTTTCAACTTGCGCATTGTCAGTTGTTTCGTGAGTGAAAACAAAGTTGATTTCTTTGTATCCAAAATAACCACCAATTACTAATACCAATCCAAGGATAATAGGTTTTACTGGAAAGCCCTTCTTTGTGTCTTTTTCTTGTGCCATGTGTCTATTGTTTTGTTATTAAAAATTATTATTCTTATTTATTCGTTAATCGGGAGGAACGGAAATCGCTAGTATGCTCAAACTTGCGATTAACGATTACTTGCGAATCCCGATGCCCTAGTTGACTAATAAATGTGTGTGTATCAACTTTTGTATATGATTAATTAGGCGTTCTTTAAATTCTTCATCCGTATACGGTTCATTCGTATCTGGTTTTTGCAACAGTTTGTTACAAAAACTTTTAGACATCATTACATAACTTATAGTTCCAATCATAGAAGCAACTGTAAGCATTGAATCCACCTCTTTAAATACCTTCTTTGCAATGCCACTTTCTATTATTGCAGCAATATTCTTGGCATTGGTTGCAAAAGATTTAGTTAATAATTGATGTATTGCATCCCTCTTAGTATCCATCAATTCCTTATACAAAAACTTATTGAAAACTGCACCAGCCAATTTCCTTGTTACATAGCCCTCAATGATAATATCTATTTTATCTATTTCAGATAGCGTTTCATTGGACTGCATTTCTTCAATTTTATCCTTCATATAAGTCATTTTGTCTTCTATGATGGCCTCAACCAATTTATCCTTGCTACCAAAGTAGTAGTTTATCATTGCCACATTCACGTTGGCTTCCAATGCCAATTCACGGATACTGGTTCCTTCAACGCCCCTGTCCGCAAACAGTGCAATTGCATGGTTCATTATATGTTCTTTCTTATCAACTGCCATTATCTAATTCTTTTTGAGAATGCAATATTAAACAAACGTTTGATTTAATCAAACATTTGTTTAAAATTTTTCTAAAATAATAAACTCCATTGCACATGTAAAACCAAAAGGATGGAAAAGAGGGAGTGGTAGGTAAAGAAGTGGAATAACTTATTGATTATTGACAGGGGCTAAAATAATCCTTAACTTATAGGCATAAAAAAAGAGCCCATACATATATGACCTCTTTATACTTTTCGTATGTTAAATTCTTGCTTAACTCTATAATGACTATGCCTTAGAACTCTTGAAAGTTGGAAGAACGATAGCAGCAACTAACAAAGCAACGCCACCTACAACAGCAGCACCACTTGAAGAACTTGTATCTGTTGCGCTAGAAGCAGCAAATGCACCAACTGAAGAAATTACGATTACAGCTAAAGTAGCTACTAATTTTACTAAACTTTTCATTTTACAATTTTTGATTTGTTTTAAACTCTTTTTACCTTTTTTAATTAAGCCTTTTCACTCTTAAATGCAGGAAGAACTATGGCAGCGATTAACAAAGCAACACCCCCTACTACAGCAGCACCATTTGAAGAACTTGTATCTGTTGCACTAGAAGCAGCAAATGCTCCAACTGAAGAAATAACGACTACAGCTAAAGTAGCTACTGATTTTACTAAACTTTTCATTTTATAATTTTTTATTGTTTTAAAGATGTTTACTCTTTTTCAATTAGTAAGCCAAAGCAATAAAATTTAAAAAAAGCCTATTGTATAGTAAATAATTAAAATATCAACTATTCATTACATTATAGCTTTTAAATTGACGAAACATCAAAAACGATTTTATAAACTTGATGTTTTATGAAAACGGTTTTAAAATTAGTTCTCCTTTATTTCACGGGGTTACCTATTTGCCAAATTTTATTTATTTTATTCTTTATGAAATATATTTTATCAAAAAGACATAATGTCATTACAATTAACTATATTTTAAATTAAATACGAAATAAGAATATTTGTCAGTCAAACAAACGCATGTCAAACTTTCACTTAATGACATTATTGCAATTAACAGCCAATACCAGCTGATTTGCTATCGGGGTCTATTTTTTATGACAAGGCCTTCATTCTAACAACAGTTATTAATTAATTAATAAATAAACCTTTATTAATTGTCCTATAAACGCTGATAGTAATCAATGCTGTTTTGGTAAAATATTTTTCAATTTGGCAGATTACCCTTTCTCCCTTTACATTTGCAGTAGTTCTTTAAATTACTTATCAAGAAAGGCAGAGGGAATTGGCCCTATGAAGCCTTGGCAACCCAAACAAGTCACCGCGCTTGTTTAGAAGGTGCCAACTCCACTCCCGAAAGGGAAGAGATAAGTCAGCGTTGGTTTGATTAGTAATGGACATTTTCCCGTCTGTAATATAATAGTAGCCCGTCTGATTTATTCGGATGGGCTTTTTCATGTTATCCCTCCTCTCCTGCTAAGTATTTACTGTATATTCTTTTAATTTTTCAAATAATCCCGTTCCATTTTAGGACGGAATAGAAACAGGTAATTGTTATGCTTGCCATCAATTGCCATTGCACTAAATATGTCTAAGATTTATAAGCATCAGGAAGCATTTACATTGGAGAGTGGGAGACATATATCAAACCTGCATCTGGCATATAGCACATCGGGGACTCTAAATGAAAAGAAGGATAATGCTGTATGGATATTTCATGCACTTACTGGAAACGACAAACCTAGAGAATGGTGGCCAGGCTTGGTAGGTGAAGGTTGCCTACTCAATCCTGATGACTATTTTATCATCTGTGTAAACACGCCGGGCAGCTGCTATGGCAGCATCAATCCATTGGATATAAATAATGAGACAGATCAACCGTATTATCATGATTTCCCTTTGTTTACCACTAGGGATATGATAAAGGCGTATCAGTTGCTAAAAAAACAGCTAGGTATTGATAAAATACAGATTGGCATCGGTGGATCTATGGGGGGACAGCAATTATTGGAATGGGCTATTGATGAACCTTCTCTTTTTGAATATATCATTCCTATTGCTACCAATGCCAAACATTCATCGTGGGGAATTGCTTTCAACACCTCACAAAGGATGTGCATAGAAAATGATATTACCTGGAAGGAAAAGAATGACAATGCAGGTATGGAAGGAATGAAAACTGCCAGAAGCATTGCACTTATAAGCTATAGAAACCACGATACCTATAACGAGATGCAACAAGGATTTACAGCCGAAACTAAATTTCTACCCGTAGATAAACAGGTATTTAAAGTGGAGACCTATCAAAAGTATCAAGGAGAGAAATTGGCTAAACGCTTTAATGCCTTTAGCTACTACTTTCTAAGCAAAGGAATGGATTGCCACAATGTGGGGCGTAGCAGAGGTTCGGCAGAAGCTGCCTTACAAACGATTAAAGCCAAAACTTTAGTTATCGGAATTTCGAGTGACCTATTATTCCCTATACAGGAACAACGTTTTATTGCTGAACATATCCCTAATGCCAAATGTGTAATTATTGAATCATTGTACGGACACGATGGCTTTCTTCTTGAGTTTGCCCAAATAGAAAAAGCTATAACGGCATTCTTATCAAATGACTAACTCTAAAATGGCCACAAAGACACTAAGGTCAATTAAGAAATAAAAAAGACAACACAGAGTACGCAGAGTTTTTCACAAAGAGAAGCGAAGAGGGATGATTTGTGCTGACTGAGCTATTGTGGCACCTCGGTTCGATAAGGTTTATTTGATGTGCTTTTGCTTTACATTTGTATGTAAAAATACTATTGGCAATATAAAATGATACAATTTATTGGCTTGATGATATAACTTACATGGTAGCAGTCAGATCACTTCTTTTTTCAAACAATTAATAATTGTCGAAGGGTATGATGCAAAAATGCCATCGTACTAGTATTACGATGGCATTTTTATAATTAGAATCTTTATTTATTAGAACTTGCGTATGGCACGAACATTTGCCTTGTTGTTCTTCCAATAAGGGTAAATGCTATTTTTTCCCAAGTCTTGTACCCATGCCTGATTTTGATCATACTCAGAGGAAGACCAATAAACAGTTGCTACAAAATTACCCAAGCTCTTTACAAATAGGTTGCTATACATTAGGGTCAGCTCATCTTTTGATGGTAAAAACCAATCGCTGTAGCCATTTGCTGTCTGGCTGGCAATGTACGCGGCATAAGAACCCGTACCTTGAGTAGTAAGGATATTTGTGGTGTTGGTTTGCCCGCTACCAATGCCAGTACCTGACCCACTTGTTACAATATAGCCACCATTAAACCATTGAATACCTGCACTCTGATCGGTGGTAGCGGAAATAAGGCCATGCTGACCAGTATTATCAACATAGAATATAATACCTCCACCATAAGTCTGTCCTACGCTAAAGGTAGTAGTGGTGGTACCAGTTGTAAAACTTATTGGTGTGCTATAAACCGTACCTACACTGTTGGTAGCATAAGCTGTAACATAATAAATAGTATTGGTTGCAAGACTGGTAAGAGAGGTACTAAACAAACCTGTACCATTGCCTACAACAACAGTGCTGTTTGCCAAGGTAGGACTGGATATTGTAGAAGAATAACAAAAACCACGGCTTATTACTGTAGAACCCCCATCGGCAGTAACATTTCCGCTAAGTGTAACGCCGTTACTTGCAACACTGCTTGCCGTAGGAGCAGTTACAGTAGCCAATACATTACTACCTGCACTTGTACTAAAACTAATTGGCGTACCATAAGTGGTAATACCCAAACTGTTTGTGGCATAAGCCGTAACATAATAAGTGATGCCAGCAGTAAAACCAGAAACCATTGAATTATAAGAACCTATACCATTGCCAATTGCAATGCTTGTGTTTGCCAATGTGGGACTTATGGTAGTGCTGGAATAACAAATACCTCGACTTACAATAGTATAACCACCATCAGAAGTGATATTACCTCCTAATGTAGCAGTAGTACTGGTTATTGAGCTTGCGGCAGAAGTGGTGATAGTTGGCAATCCAGTGCTACTTGTTGTAAAGCTTATTGGCGTACCATAACTGGTGCCTACACTATTGATGGCATAAGCGGTAACATAATAGGTGGTATTTGCATTAAGTCCAGAAATAGTTGTACTGTATATGCCTGTATTACTACCCACAGCAACAGTACCGTTGGCTAATGTAGGAGTTACGGTAGTACTGGAATAACAAATACCACGGCTGGTTACAGTAGCGCCACCATCGGCAGTGACATTTCCTCCAAGTGTTGCACTATTACTGGTTATAGAACTTGCAGCAGAGGTAGTAACAGTAGGCAACACAATACTGCTACTTGTATTAAAACTAATAGGCGTACCATAAGTGGTAATACCCAAACTATTGGTGGCATACGCGGTAACATAATAAGTAGTGCCACCGGTAAGACCAGAAATCAAAGAATTAAATGAACCTGTTCCGCTGCCAATTGCAATACTACTATTTGCCAATGTAGGGCTTGTTACTGAAGTAGAATAACAAATTCCCCTACTTATTATAGTATAACCGCCATCGGAAGTAATAATACCACCAAGCATTGCGCTGTTACTGGTTATTGTACTTGCAGCCGAAGTTGTTATTGTTGCCAATCCACTGCTAATGGTGGTAAAGCTTATTGGAGCGCTGTAGCTAGTGCCCACACTATTGGTGGCATAGCTGGTAACATAATAGGTAGTATTTGTAGCAAGACCAGAAAGTGTATTGCTAAACAAGCCTGTACCGCTGCCTACAG
>JANYEU010000209.1 GCA_025362915.1 Chitinophagaceae bacterium
ATAAAGGTTTAAGATACCTACACAAGCTTATAAGATACCCACACAACGGCAGTATTGCACCCATTTTGGTGCTTTTTTTATACAATAATTGGTCATGGAGGACAAATTTCACGTTTGAAGGAGGCAAACACCGTTTGAAAATAATGCAGATAGCCTAACACTTAGCAGGCGGTAACCGTTGCGGCATTGGAATAAAACCCTAAGAGCAATCGAAAAATATCCCATTAAAAAGTTTGGGGTATGGTTTAGTCAATTTTTTTCAAACAATTTAAATTCAACATGAAATGAGTACAGAAAATGATCAATTTACCATCGAATCGTCCTTGTTGGCTACCAAGCTAACCACCCTTGTAACCTTTTCGGCCGCTACGGCAACGGTTACAAAATTGGGTATTAGCGCGGCAGACAACACAGAATTGAGCGGTATGGTAACGCCTTTTGTAGCAGCGCAAGCAGCCATGAGCAACAAAAATTCGATAACCAAAACGATGACCCAAACAAGGGACACCGCCGAGGCGAAGGCAGTGGCAGTGGCAAGAAAATTTGTGAAGAAGTGGTATTACGATAACGACGCCGATGCCACCGACGTGCTGAATGCCGACTTGGCTGCACACTCCGATGTGCGCACATCGCACGAGGGGGCTGCCATTGGGATGCCCACCATGGACGTGGAACACCAAACCGGACACAGGTTTAGCATCACCATAAAAGATGCCGCAGGCAGCCAAGGCAAACCCGTGAACATCGTCTTTATCAGGGTGCGGTATTTTGTGGTAAGCACAGGTTTGACCGTGCCAACCGACCCTGCCGATTTCTGCAAGTTTACCGACAATAGCCGCCACCCCATCGTACTCATCCTGCCCGCCGCACAGGCTGGGCTGCCCATAGCCATCAGCAGTTGCTATGTGGATGCACAGGGCAACGAGGGCCCTTATAGTGCAGTGGTTAATACGAATATTTCGTAGGGAGTGATGAACGATAAATGATGAGTTATGAGTAAGAATACACCATAACTCATCATTCATCACTCATATCTCATAACTAAATAAGTGTGGCTGCCACTTAGTTAAAAACAGCTACAGAGTACCTAAACTGGATAAAGAGGGTAAAAAATTAAATAAAAATGCGAGTATTATTATTTATGGCTTTAGGGGTGTTTATTTTTGCCCAAAGTATGCGGGCACAGTCATTTAAAGAAATTGCCAATGCCGATGGGGTTTCTATAGTATATAAACTTACTAAAACCGATTCGAGCGGCACGAAAAAAGATAAATATTTGCTAGAAGTAAATGTTCAAAATAACAATGGGTATGATTTGGCTTATTTAATCCCTAAAAATAGCACTTTTAGTTTACCACTTTCCGACCTCATGGTTACCAACACAGTTAATTTGTTTGGAATGAAATTGCCCGAAGAATATTTATCTCTTTCCGGTTTTCAGACAAGCCTTCAAACAAGCGACCAAAAAATGGTGTATGTGTTGCCATCTAAGGATTCCAAAAAGTTTGAGTTTAAATTGATTACCAAAAAGGATATAATACCGGTAGTAGCCTCTGCCAGTTTTAAACAAAGGCTGATTTCGATGGAAAATCTTTATTAACTTTTAATTTTAATAGAAAAAATATAAAAAGAGTAGTATGAAACAATTAGTAATTGGGCATTGGGGCTTGATGATTTTTCTTTTATCGGGCTTTTTAGCCAAAGCACAGCAGCCAGTAGAGTTAAACAACACAAAAGGAATAGTAACCACGTATCTACTTAGCAAGATTGATTCTTCTGATAGTAAAAAAGATAAGTATGTGGCTGTTGTAACCACAGAAAACCGGAATAACTATGATATGTTCTACAATGTGATTCCAGGAGATGGGATAATAAAGGTAAATGAAGACAATAATAAAGTATTTTTTTCGGAAGTAACCATTGATAACGTAAAAGGTTTTTTAGCAGAAAACAAAGTTAAATTGCAAGGACAATTGAGCAGATTGTTAACTATGCAAGGATATTACCTCTATATGATACCAAAGCAAAATCCCATTAAGCAAAGTATCAGTTTTAGTGTTTCAAAAGGAGAAACGCCCGTACTGTCTTATAAAATTTACAAGCGGCTTAATAAGTTGATTGACTATTATTAATTTTTTTCATAATTACCATACAAAGTGTGGCTGCCACTTTAGTAA